>JAAZGH010000030.1 GCA_012511325.1 Clostridiales bacterium
GGATATAGGAGCGGCGGATCAAAGCTTTGACCCGGGAGAGAAGCTCCCGGATGCCAAAAGGCTTGGTCAGATAATCATCCGCGCCCAGATCGAGGCCCTGACCTTGTCTTGTTCCGCACTTCGCGCCGTGAGCATCAGAATGGGGGTTTCCGCGTACGCGGGCATATTGCGGAGACGGGTACAGATGGCAAAGCCGTCCATACCGGGCAACATAATGTCCAGAATAAACAGCAGCGGCTCTATTTTCTGAGCTTCCAGAGCCGGGAACAGCTCCTGGCCGGAATCGAAAACTAAGGTATCATAATTTTCAGTTTGTAGATTGTACTGGATCAGTTCCGCAATTACGGCATCGTCTTCAACAATAATAATTTTAGGCTTAGCCATCGTCATGCTCTAATTCTATCTGACCCTCCTCTTCGAGATAATAGGCGTGGCGCCCGTCTATATAGTATATCACCCATTCAGCAACATTTTGCGCGTGAGCGGCTGCCCGTTCAAAATCTTTGCTGATCAGGAGTAACTCAGCCAGGCTATTCATTGCTTCGCCCTTGTCTTTCATCTGCTCAATCAGGCCGGAAGACACCTTTTGATAGATTTCATTAATAGGCTGCTCCATCTGAATGGTCAGGGCGGCCTTGGTTTTGTCCCTTGAGACATAGGAATCCAGCGCGGCGCGCAGAATCTGCCTGGTCAGCTCAGCCAAGCGGATCAGATCCGGCGGGATGGTCATGGTATTGCCGAGCCCATGCAAGTGCAGAGTATGGCCGGCAATTTCGACGGCGTGGTCGGCGATTCTCTCCAGATCAGTGATCAGTTTCAGATTTGAAGTCACATCACGGAGATCCCGCGCTACAGGCTGCTGCAGCGCAATCAAGCGGACACATTGGCGGTCAATTTCTCTTTCCTGTTCGTCGATCAAATCATCTCCGGCTATTACCTGCTTGGACAGTTCGCTGTCAGCATTGAAAAGAGCGTCAGTAGCCAGTGTCAATGCTTTTTCTACGGCGGCTCCCATCCGGATAATCTGTTCATGTAAATAGCGAATCTCATTCTGAAATTCTTGTCTTGACGTCATGTCGATACCTCGTCTTTTAAAATGCTTTTAAACCATTGTTGTGGCTATAAATCAACCAAATTTACCGGAAATATAATCTTCTGTCCGTTTGTCTTTCGGCACTTGGAAGATCTCAGCGGTAGGTCCGGCTTCAATCAATTCGCCCAGCAGGAAGAATGCGGTCTGATCACTGATCCTGGCAGCCTGACTCATAGAATGCGTTACTATAACAATAGTATACATCTGTTTTAAGGATTGCATCAGATCTTCTATTTTGGCAGTGGCAATGGGATCCAGAGCGGAAGTCGGCTCGTCCATCAGAAGAACACTGGGTTCCAGAGCTATGGCCCTGGCTATGCACAGCCTTTGCTGCTGCCCGCCGGACAATTTCAGGGCATTGCGCTGCAGGCTGTCTTTAACCTCATCCCACAGCGCCGCTTGTCGCAGAGATCTCTCCACTGTCGCGCTGAGCTGCTTTTTGTCTTTGATGCCCTGACAGCGCAGTCCGTAGGCAACATTGTCGAAAATGCTCATGGGAAAAGGATTTGGACTCTGGAACACCATGCCGACATCTGTCCGCAGTTTGACAACATCAACCGAGGGATCACGAATCTCTACGTCGCCTTTCATCAGGATTTTTCCGGTGATTTTAGTTTTGGGAATCAGATCGTTCATGCGATTGAAGCAGCGCAGCAAAGTTGACTTGCCGCAGCCGGAGGGCCCGATCAGGGCGGTAACCTGATTCCGCGGAACATCCATAGAAACATCGATCAGCGCGTGATTGTCCTCATACCAGAGATTTAAATTTTCAACCTTGAAAGCCAGCATTTTACACCTGCCATTTCTTGTTTATACGATATGTCAATAACTTGACGGTTACATTCAAGCCTAAAACCAAGACCAGGATCAACAGCGAAATAGCGGTAGCCAATTCAAAATTCGGTTGTTCTCCCGCCATCACGGTCCAGATGTGTACCGCTAGGGTAGTGGCGCCCTGTGAGATCTTCGGCGAGTCGGAGATAGCGGTACCCATGGTAAAAATCAAGGCGGCCGATTCACCGATAATACGGCTCATCGACAGGAGAGTGGCGCTGAGAATCCCGGGCAAAGCATTGGGTAATACTACTTTGAAAATAGTTTGCGTTGTAGAAGCGCCGAGGGATAGACTGGCCATTCTCAAACTGCCGGGAACAACTATCAATGCCTCTTCCGTCTGCCTCATAATCAGGGGCAACAGCATGATGGTCATGGTAAATGAACCCAGTAGGACACTCTGGGTGGTAATTCCAAACAAATTGGTAACCCTAAACAGCATGGAAACGCCCATCAGGCCGAAGATAATCGACGGCACGCCGGCCAACATCTCTACAGCCGCCCTAATCCAGTCGGTCACTTTGTTGCGAGGGGCAACTTCGTGCAGATAGATGGCTGCTGAAATACCAAGGGGCAAAGAGAACAGCAAAGTTAAACCGATCAGCATTAAAGTCGCAATGATTGAGCCTCTGATACCGCCGCCTGTGCTCTGAAAGTATATCTCCCTGATGGCGGTAGCCTCTTGCTCCAGGCGCTCAATCGCTCCCTCTGCGGAGTGGTCTTGTCCAAGCAAACCGGTACTTTTGACGTTATTTTCCTGATCCAGATAGTCAATCCGCCTGATTCTCGCATTCAAAGGAATAGCCATTACTTTGCCCTGATCCGGGCCGGCGGTAGTAATAGTGCCTTCATGTAGCGGAGATAGTGCTGAGACGGTCGTTACCAACATCAGTTGATTGTTTTCCTTATCCACGCTGTCTGCCAGTCCGAAGCCGAACTTGCGAGAGAAAAACTCATCTTCACTGTCTGTATCAGGCGGCGCGAAATCATTGGCAGCAACGTCTCCAAAAGCTACCAGATAATTTTTAGACCAATAATCGTCTTTCAGCATCGACCAGCTGAAAGTTCCGGCGCCGCGCTTAAACACAAAAACAAAAATTGAAGTCAAGACCAAAACAGCCAGAGACGCGGAGATCCAGGTGACAGATGTGCGCATGATATCTTTTCTGCGTCGCGCTTTATTCATGCGTTACACCTCCGACTTTCCTTTTGATGACCTGAATCATGAAATTAGTCGCCAGTATTACCAGCAGCAGAATAATACCCACTGAAAAACGCATGTCATAATCCAGACCCGGTGAGGTTTCATGCATACCGCTCAGGATCGTGCTGGTCAGTGTGCGAGTAATATCAAACGGATTCCAGGTCGGTCCGATCATGCGGTTTCCGGCCACCATAGAAACCGCCGTCGCCTCTCCAAAGGCTCTGCCCAAACCGAGCGCCAGACCGGCGAAGATACCGGACTTGGCGGAAGTGAGTACTACTTTGAAATTGGTTTCCATCTGTGATGCGCCCAGGGCAATTGAGCCTAATTCCAAACTGCGATCGACTGCACTGATGGCAACAACCGACAGAGAAGTAATCGTCGGAAAGATCATAATAGCCAGCAGAATGATCACCGCGAACATGGAATTACCGCCGTATGTATTGATGCCGAAAATATCGCCCACATCCTTGACCAGGCCGGTAATGGTACCGGCGGCAAAAACACCGTATACAATCGAGGGGATGGCGGCCAGGAGCTCAACAATAGTGGTCAGCACAGCCCGTAGTTTCGGCGGAGCGATCTTGGCAATAAAGAGCGCTGTTAAAACAGAAATGGGAAAGGACAGCACTGCCGCTCCCAGAGAAGTCAGCAGGGTATTGATAATGATGAAGCCGACGCCGAAGACCGGCGGCGCAATATCCGGACGCCATCTGTTCCCCGAAATAAAGGCAATCAGCGATTGCTGTTCGTCTCCGTAGGACGACAGGAATGGCTGAATGCCTCTGGAAATTACGAAATAACTGATGAAGAAGATCATCAAGGCAGCCAGCAGTGCACTGCCTTGAAAAATCCTCTTCATAATTTTGTCTTGCCATAATTTACGGCTATGGAACGAATCCAATTTAGCTTGTATCGTCTTTTTTTCTTTTCTATCCATTTGATTACCAATGATAATCAAGTAGTTTCAAAGAGAAATCAGAACCCTACTTGATGTCTTCCCAATTTGCGACTTCACCTTTGAAGATCGCTGCGACAGTGTCTTTGTTAAGATTTTCGATCGGATTGTCAAGCTGCGCGCAAATGACGACCGCGTCAAGGCAGAAAGTGCCGTTGCTCATGCTCTGGCTTACATCTTCAGTATCCTTAAAGGGACGGGAAGTAAAGCCGATATCACCTTTTTTCGCGGAGTCTTTTTCAGCGCCGACCGTCCCTGCAGGACCCTCGCCGGAACCGGCATGGCTCATCTTGAAAGTAAAGTTGCCCGCCATGGGTTGGAAAGTTTCCAGAGCAGCCCGGATCGCCTTTTCGACTGAGGTAGAGCCTACTGTGACCAGCTCAATACCGGAATTATCTTCATCAACTATCGGATGATCGGCTTTCAGCTCGGCCCAGGGCTTTTTACCCGCTGCATCAACAATGCCGCCGGCAGAGCTAATCGCATTGGCGCCCTCGGCGCTCTCGGTCAGGAAAGCTATGAAAGCTTTGACGAGTTGTTCCTTCTTATCATTGCCGAAATCACCTGCGGCACGAGTAACATAGTTAAAGGGACGTGCCAGCGTATAGGTCTCATTCAGTACATTTTCTTGTGTCGGCTCAACACCTTCATAGCTGACGGCCTTGATATTATTGGCAGCGAAATCTGTTGTTAGTGAAACATATCCTATAGCATACTGATCGGCTCCGACCTTGGCTGCCATATCTCCGTTTGAATCAGTGACGATAGCATCGTCAGTGAGTTCGCCCTCAAATCCCACAAGCTCTTCAAAAGCGCCTCTGGTTCCAGATGAAGCATCGCGCGAATAAACGTGTATTGCACCGGTTAGAGCAGCAGCGGGCGCCTCAGTAGGAGCTTCTGTAGGTTCAGGAGCTGCCGTTGTTGCAGGGGCATCCGTAGCCGGGGCTTCAGTAGCCTTTGTTGTGGGTGCTTCGGTTTTAGTTGTCTTTTTGTCACTACAAGCAACTAGTCCGGCAAATAGCGCGGCGACTAGAAGCATAATTACAAAGATTTTTGTTTTTTTCATGTTTTCCTCCATAAATTTACAACATATGGGAGTCTGTCGGCTCCCAATTCAGCTTAGGAAATTATGATAATACCTCGATTAAATCATTGTAAAAACTAGGTAAAACATTACACTTCAACAATATAAGTAAACTTCAAACTGTTCATGCGCCGTAGCTCGGTGTCGATCGCTGTCCCAATTTGCCGAGCTGTCCGCACCTTTTCACCGACCGGCCATACCATAATCAAAATGCGGAGCATACAAATAGCAGATATAGCTTGTGAGAGCTTACCGCTGATTAAATGTCAGGAGTATTTAAAGGTGAAGAAAAAATTATTCTCTGCGTTTTTGGCACTGCTGATAGCATTATTTTCTTTCAGCACTTTTGTTACTGCGGCAATTTCTTATGTTGAGCGGGATGATGATTTTAAATATACTTTTCGCTTGCCTGATGATCTGTTCGGTCCGGGAACTGACTACGACAATGCCCTAACCATTATCAGAATGGATTCAGATTTGAGCTATTGTCTCAATCCATACATTCGCAGCGAGAGCGGGCGTGATTATGGCGCCGGCAGCGAAAGCTACAGTATCATTCCCGCCAGGCTTCATCATTTGAATGCAGCCAAGCAAAGAAATATTGAGCTGGCGACAATCTACGGTTGGGAGTTGTCCGCCAAGTCCAAGGCGGACGCGTTCTACACTAAGATCTACATCGGCCAGGAAGCTACCGATATGGCGGTTGTTGCCGCCAGCGGACCGGGAGTTTCATTGGCCGGATACAATAATTGGAAAACCTCTATATTAAAGAAAATTAATTCCTATTTAAAGGACGATCCCAGTTTTCACGGCTCGCGCCACGAGATCACTGTCGGCGGATCACTGACATTGACCGATACGAAGGCGATATTAAATGAGTATACAGTCACAGAGCTTCCTGCCGGTTTATCGGCTACAATTTCCGGCAACAAATTGAACCTCACTGCAACTAAAGACTTTGCCGGCGGCACTGTTAAATTAAACCGTTTGCAGCAGTATCAAGGTATTTCCAAGTTCTATTTCGTGACAATTCCCGGCGGCATCTGGAGACAGCCAATCATCACAGCCGGTATTCCTGCCCCCAAAGCAGCAAATGTCAGCTTTGATCCTGTTCCGGCTACCGGTACTTTCAGGTTGAAAAAAACAGATAGTTCGGGAGAGGAGCTCAGCGGAGCGCAGTTCAATCTGAACAACAGCAAAGGAACTAGCGTTCTGAATTTCACAATGGACTCAGGAACTTATTCTTCGCCGCAATTGGAAGAAGGTATCTACACTCTTAATGAGACAAAAGCACCGCCGGGCTATGTCCTGGATCCCAGCCCCAGGCAAGTTCAGATTATAGGCGGCGAGACCAATGATGAGCATTACGATACACCGCTGCAAAATATGCCGCAACAAATCAAGATTAGGATTGCTAAGACGGACGAAGGCCAAAAGCCCTTGGCAGACGCATCCTTTGAGATTAGGCAAAATCAGGCAGTTGTTGAAAAGATTACCACCGATCAAACGGGAATTGCCGAATCCGCCCCGTTGCCGCAAGGGGAATATATCATCTCCGAAGTCAAGGCGCCTCCGGGTTATACTCCGGCGCAAGATATTACGATAACTTTAACCGGAGATGAGTCCGGATCGGCATCCTTAACTCAAGAAATCAAGATCGCCAACGAGCAGACGCGCACCGAGATCAGCAAGAAAGACGCTGCTACCGGCGAGGAACTGCCCGGAGCCACACTGAGCTTAAAAGAAAAGGAAACCGGTGATCTGATCGAAACCTGGGTCTCAACGGAGCAGCCGCATATCATCCGGGGACTGCATCAAGGCAAAACCTATGTCCTGACTGAGGATCTCGCGCCTTTAGGCTATGCGCTCTGCCAGGATGTGGAGTTCACTATCAACGGTGCACATGGAGTGACAAATAAGGTGGAGATGATCGACGAGCTAACAGTCGCCGAGATCAGCAAGAAAGACGCCACCACCGGCGAAGAGCTGCCCGGAGCAACACTGAGCTTGAAAGAAAAGGAAACTGGTGATCTGATCGAAACCTGGGTCTCAACGGAGCAGCCGCATATCATCCGGGGACTGCATCAAAGCAAAACCTATGTCCTGACTGAGGATCTCGCGCCTTTAGGCTATGCGCTCTGCCAGGATGTGGAGTTCACTATCGACGGTGCGCACGGTGTGACAAATAAAGCGGAGATGGTTGACGAACTGACAGTCGCCGAGATCAGCAAGAAAGACGCCACCACCGGCGAAGAGCTGCCCGGAGCAACACTGAGCTTGAAAGAAAAGGAAACCGAGGATCTGATCGAAACCTGGGTCTCGACGGAGCAGCCGCATATCATCCGGGGACTGCATCAAGGCAAAACCTATGTCCTGACTGAGGATGCGGCGCCGACAGGTTATCAAATCGCTAAGCCCGTAGAATTTACTGTCAATAGCGGCATGGATTATGTCAACTTTGTGGAAATGCTTAATGATAAAGAACCCGAAATCATTGCCGCGCCTTTGCCGGCAACAGGCGAGCGTCCGGCTCCCGGTACAGGAATGACCTTATCTATGCTCGGAATCATCATAATTTTTCTGGGTTATAGTATCAGGAGGATCTGGCTATAGTGCCTGTGAGGCAATCGGCCGGACATCCCTGTGGAAATAAATGAGACCACCGTACGGTGGTCTTATTTATTTTAGAAGTTGCTGCGAAAGATTATTAATTGCGACGTCTGGAGCGAGTTAAGAGAAGTATTCTCACCAAAGACAAGATGGAGGCAGCGGCGGCGGCCACATAGGTCATGGCAGCGGCATTCAGCACCTTGCGCGTCCCTCTCAATTCTTCCTTGCTCAGAACCTGTGCCCCTTTTAAAGCTTTTAGCGCCCGTTTGGAAGCGTTGAATTCCACGGGCAAAGTAATCAGGGCAAAAACTGTGGTGAGGGCAAACAGCAAAACGCCAATATTGAGAACAGTCCTGCTCCATGATTCCTGCACTATCAGGCCGACCAAAATAATCGGCCAAGACAAGCGGCTGCCAATGTTAACTACAGGAACCATGGCGGAGCGGATCTGAAGCGGAGCATATTCCTGGGCATGTTGAATCGCGTGGCCAACTTCATGAGCTGCCACGCCGACAGCAGCGATTGAATCCACATTCATCACCGGCTGTGAAAGCTTCAGAGTTTTGGTTGACGGTTTATAGTGATCTGTAAGATTACCCCTTACCGCTTTCACAGATACATCATTAATGCCTGATTCCTGCAAGATCAGCTTTGCGGCCTGGGAGCCGGTTAAGCCGCTTTTAGAGCGTATCAGGGAATATTTATTAAATATCCGCCTGACATTCAGCGAAGCCAACACGCTCAGAGCGGCGCCGATGTAAAAGAATATAAGAGTTGGATCATTATAATAATAGGGCATCTTTAACCTCCTGAACCATCTTATTATATCAGCAAATTGTGCTGCTTCTACTATCTTATGCTACAAATCCGGCATCACCGCGGCCTTTCTTCCGGCAGTAAACCGTTGATCAGATTGCGCATATCGGCAAAGCAGCCCATATCCGGCACACTGATCGCAGATGCATCAATTCTGGCATCAGGATTTTCCGCCTGTCCGCGAAAGGTTGCCGGAATCGTGCCGTCAAGCTGACCTCTCACGCTCCGGGTGCGGAGCAGATTAAAAGACTTGAAAGTATCGACCGCCAGTAAAAATCGGTCATGGGAAACAAATTTTATCGGGTCGCGCTCAACATAGGGCGAAATCAGCTCAGCAATGGTATCAACCTTGTCTTCAAAATAACCACTCTCCAGATAATCGACCAGAAATTCATCATACAACTGATGATAGCGAACAAGATTATCCCGATCTTGCATCAGCACAAAAAATAATGGTCTGCGCACCATCACTTCAAAGGGAGCCGGCGTATCGATCGGATAATTGACGAACAGTGTCGAATCATCAATCGGATCTGTCATGCCCAGCGCATAGGTTGCGAAAGCCAGATTATAGTCCCAGGGCAGCATGGAGATCCTGCCATCTTTTTCGTAGAGAAAATAATTATGCCCGGTCCGCCCCAGATAGCTGTCCAGATTGACAACAAAAGTTTGAACCACAAAATAGCGCAGGACGGCTTCAATATCTACCGCTCGCTCCAAGTCCTGACCCTCAGACAAAATTTTCAGCGCTTTGATCAGACGCTTCTTGTCCGCATCATTGGCCTTAAATACAGCTTCTCTGAAAATATTGTCATAGAGCCGGAACTCATCGCCGGTGTAGATCAGGCCAATATCGCTATTATCATCATCCAGGCGGCGATACGAGGGGTTGTACAATTCTCCATGATTAGTGCCGTAATTGCGCAGTACAAAGGCATCCTCTATCTCCTCGATCGCCACAAAGAGACCCCAATCCTCGCCGTTGACTCTGATGAAAGCATAACTGGTCAAAGGCGCCGGAACTCCCATGCTTGCCATCATATCGAAAGCCATGACATCTTTAAGATAGGCATTGTCCTGAAAAGATGAATTCAAGGATAGCTTATCCAAGCCATGATAGGATTGTCCCTTCTCAAAATGGTCGAACTCAATCTTGAGGCTGAAGCGCTTAGAGCCGTATTTCAGAATCTGATTCAGAGAATTGCTGCCCTTGACGCGCAGACCGACATTCGAGATCCTCTCGCCATCGATCAAAACCTCGGCAGGCACATATTTCTTGGCTTTGGGATCTTCCAGAATTGAATGCCAATCAGTCGCTTTCAGTTCCAGATCTATCTCATGGACAATGCTGCTATCAAATAGTCGGCTCGCATAACCAGGGGAACTCTGTTGAGTTTTCAGGCCCAGGGACTTGCCCGCCATAAACAACAGAGTAATAAGCACCGCCAGAGTAATTGCGGCAATGCCCAATTTGTCAGTATGCCGGTGCTTCAGCATATAGGCTATCCTACATAATCTCCGCGATAACTGACCAGCACCACATCCGAAACACCTTCCGTATGGGCCAATAAGCTGACAAAGGATGTATCCTCATCATTTAGTCTCAGCTCATAGTGAAGCTCAGTCGCACCCGGCCTTACACTTTTGCTTTTCAGGACCAGCTTTTTGCTGCCGGCAGCCAGTATCTCCCGTGTTATTTCTTCAGTATCCGGGTTGTCACAGCGCAAAACAAGTATGTAGGGGTCGTCATAGGATTTCCAATTCGCGAAAATAAACAAGATCAGTCCTATAAAAAGACTGCCAAAAACTGCGAGCGGAATCAGTCCGGCCGCCAGAACAATACCTGCCGCGATACACCAAAAGAGAAAGGCGATATCGAGAGGTTCTTTAATCGCAGTACGAAATCTGACAATGGACAGAGCGCCTACCATACCCAGTGACAATACAACATTGCTGGTCACGGCCATAATCACCAGCGTGGAGATCATAGTCAGACCAATCAAAGTGACGCCGAAGCTTGCTGAATACATCACACCGCGATAAGTCTTTTTATAGATCCAAAAAATAAATAAACCGACCAGAAAAGCCAGCAGCATCCCCAGCACCATATCAAAGATAGGGATGCTGGTAACATTTTCCAGGTATTTGGATTTAAAGATATCTTTAAAAGTCATACGGTTCTCCTTAATCGTATTTGCGGCTATGAGCATACTTTGAGAAAGCGGCGGAGCGACGGGATCCAAGCTGCACCATTTGTAAGATAAAATCCGGAATAAACTGATCAAACTTAACTTCCAAAATGGCAAATGCCTCATCCACAGGCACCAGCAGCGGATCAGTCGCAAAAAAGTCCACGCTGCGCATTCCGGTTCGGACATCGCGATCAAGCGTTATGCGCACATTGCCTGCCGGATACAAAAATGGTTCCCGGAGATATTCCACAATGGTACGCGGTCTCAGCAAGTTGCTTCTGATTTTGACATAAAGCTCCCGTAACAGCTCCTCGTCCCGGCTCAGTAAGAAATCATATTCGCCTTGCAAGATGCTTTGCACTTCATCGGAACAGAGTCTGGCACTCTGCTTGCGGCTCAGACCGGATCTCTTAGTTTTTTTCTCCAGTCTGATAAAGTCGAAGTTCGCATTATAACAGCGGATACGAAACTTCTCGCGCTTGTTGACTCCGCCGATTTTTTCCGTCAACGCCCGGTCAAACGGATCGTCGAAATATAAGCTGCGCACACGGTATTCACCGTGTGCGCCGGCATGAGGATCAGACCTCAACATGTCTTTTAAGCGTTGTTTTAAGAGAAGATAGTCTGCATAATTAATCTCATGTTTCAATTCATGTCTAAGTATCATGCTCTTCTCCCGGTTAATCTACATCTTAATCGTTGTCGTAGTCGCTATCGTCGTTATCATCGTCATAGTCTGAGGCATCATCGTAGTCGCTATGATCGTTCCGGGCGGTAGTCTGCCTGGTCGTAGTTCTGGTCGTAGATTTAGTACCATAATCACTGTCATCATCGTCATCATAGTCGCTGTCATCATCGTCGTAGTTGCTGTCATCCTTCTTAGCGGCAGTCCGCCTGGTCGTAGTTCTGGTTGTAGATTTGGTACCATAATCACTGTCATCATCATAATCGGTATCGTCAGTGAAATTCGTATTGTCATCATCATAGTCGCTGTAGTCGTTTCTGCCCGGCTCAATACCGGCATTCTTACCAACATGCTTATACTTCAGGATATTCCCCGTTCTGGCGTCGATATCATATTCATATTCCACCCCATTCGCCTTGAACTCCAGCTCGTAGACTGCTCTCCCGTCATCAAGATCAAAGTCTTTATCGTCAAATACCGCATTTGCTGCATTCACATTAGCATGTGCAAGCGCGATCTCTTTGGCTCTGGCCAGAGTGATATATTCACCGCGCTCTGCATTCGGGTATCCGGAATCATCATAATCTGAAGCATAATAATCTGAATCGTCATAATCTGAATAATCTGAAGCATCAATGCCGCGCAGCTGAACATCCAGATCCAAAGAACGCAATGTCGAACGCACATCTTTGGCAATCATTTTTGCAAAATCAGGCAGCGGCAAAACCGAACCGTCTTCGATTTCGATGGTAATATTGCGTTTACTACCATCAATATCGGAAACAAAGTATCCTGCCTCATGGATCTTGATTATGAGTTCCTTGACAACTTCGCGGGCATCTTTGCCGACAAAGTCCTTGTAGTCCGCGACAATCTTTTCGCCGTCATCATTTTCGCCTTTGATAAGTGTAACTAAACCATCTTTATCATATCGGATTGAGATCTCGGGATTGACTCTCAGATGAATTGTGCCCATCTCATCCATGGACGCATCTTTCGATGCTGTTCCTTTGGCGCAGCCAAATAGGGTTGCCGCGACAAAAAGGATGGAAATAACCAAAGTTATTATTTGTCTTGACTTTTTCATAATTAACTCCTTTGTAGAATGCTTGTCGCATTTATTGCAGATTTTCGTCTGTACATCCATAGGATACGGATGGTGCTCATCGAAAGCGGGGTCGAAGGCGCTATAAAATTGATTTCGCTTCTACTAAGTCAGGGAATATGGCATCAAAAAAAGACCGGTTCGTTAGACCCGGCCTCGGCAAAATACAAATGTCGATTCTTAACTGTTAGCAACGCTAACGATTCAGCAAATTAATTCAGGCTTTAGTCAAGATCTTTCGTCAGCCCCGAACAGCTCCAACAATCTTTGGAGCTCGTCCAAATTCTTATAGCGGATAAGAATCGACCCCTTGCCATCCGCATAAGTAAAGCGAACTTTTGTTCCTAATGCTTTGGAAATGCTTAACTCAGTAGCTTTGACGCTAAGCTTTTGTGCCTCATTGGGCTCAATCCTTACGGCTTTGGGTGTCAAAGCTCGCTGAACCGCTCTTTCCGTCTCCCGCACTGAGAGTCCGTCACTGATAATCCGATCGGATAAAGTGATTTGCTCCGCTTCAGTCTTTAGCGCCAGCAGCGCTCTGGCATGTCCTGCCGATATTGAACCGGCACGCACCCGATCCTGGATTGCCTGGGGAAGATTCAGCAGTCGCAAGGTATTGGCAATGGCTGAGCGGCTGCGTCCAATATCAATTGCCAGCTCTTCCTGAGTCATCGCATGCTCTGTTAAAAGTCGCTGCAATGCTTGCGCTTCTTCAATCTGATTGAGATCTTCCCGGTTGATGTTCTCGATCAGAGCTATTCGCTGTACTTCTTTATCATCTAAGGCGCGGATGATTACCGGAACATCTGTTAAGCCTGCCAATCTGGCGGCGCGCCAGCGTCTTTCGCCGGCGACAATGGTATAACCCCGGCCGGTTCTCGCAGGTACGACCAGTAGTGGCTGCACAATTCCATTTTTGCTAATTGAGTCCGCCAACTCCTGCAAGCGCTCCGGATCAAAATTCTGCCGTGGCTGATCTTGATTGGGACTAAGGTCATTTAGCTTGACTTTTTTAACCTGCTCAACACCGGTACCCGTAGCTGCTGACAATGTTTCCGCGCCCAACAAGGCATTGAGGCCTCTCCCTAAACCCCTGCCGGTTGTCTTCTTGCTTTCTGTTTTGGCTTGCGCCGGATTAGATCTATTTTTACTCTGTGACATTTGCTATCTCCCGGGATTATTTCTTACGGATAATTTCTTTAGCTAAAGAATCATAGGCTTTGGCGCCGCGCGACCACTTATCATAGGCGAGAATCGGCTTGCCGTAACTGGGCGCTTCACTGAGACGGACATTGCGGGGGATCACCGTTTTAAAGACCTGATCCGGAAAGTGCTCCCTGACCTCTGCCTCTACCTGATGCGCCAACTGTGTTCTCGTATCAAACATAGTTATGACTATGCCCAAAACCTCCAAATCCGGATTACTGCTATTCTTCACAAGACTATATGTCCCGATCAACTGCTCCAATCCCTCCAAGGCATAATATTCGGCCTGAATAGGGATCAAAATACTGTTCGAAGCTGTTAAGGCATTGACCGTCATCAAGCCCAGAGAGGGAGGGCAATCGATCAGAATATAATCGAATTGAGTTCTAATGGAAGACATTGCCTTAGCCAGCACTTTTTCGCGCTCCGGCACTGAAATTAACTCAATTTCAGCGCCAGTTAATTCGATATTGGCAGGACATAGGGACAGATTTCGATATTGTGTATTTTGGATCGCTTCTGTCAAGGGCAATCCATTAATCATGACATCATATGTTGTCTGTTCCTGATCCTTCTTAGCAAATCCCAGACCGGATGTGGCATTGCCTTGAGGATCGGCATCAATCAGCAAGGTTTTCTGTGACCGTTTACCTAAATATGCAGCTAAATTAACGGCAGTAGTTGTTTTGCCAACACCACCCTTTTGATTCACTACGGAAATAACAGTTCCCATAACACCCTCCTGCTAATTGTAAATATCTTAACACAGCGGACCCCCAATTCTTATGACAAGTCTATTAAATAAATGTCAGGAGACGTCAGAGGCGCACAAACCCTTGCAAATCACTCCAAGCCCTGAAAAGCCCATGCTTCCAGCGATTTCTCTAGATCGGAAAAGCTAAAACCGGAATGTTTCACGTGAAACATTCCGGTCGCAATTTCTAAGAGATCTTGATTTTAAAACAAAAAGCCCGTCGCTGTCTGATAGCTGTTTAGACGTCCGTGCTGGCATATACGGCATTGGTTCGAATAAATTCTCTGCGCGGCTCAACTTTGTCTCCCATCAGGAGAGTTACAATCTCATCCGCAGCTTGCGCGTCTCCTACAGTCACTTGTTTGAGATAGCGAGTCTCAGGATTCATAGTTGTCTCCCATAATTGATCCGGATTCATTTCTCCCAATCCTTTAAAGCGCTGTAGTTTAAAGCTGGTCCAGCCTGTCTTCGCCTTAATCTTTTCGACATCGCCCTCCTCATAGGCATAATAGCTCTCATTGCCATTATAAATTCTATATAGCGGCGGCACAGCTATATAAACATGTCCTGCTTCTACTAGGGGTCTCATGTAACGATAAAAGAAAGTCAGTAGCAAAGTTCTGATATGCGCGCCGTCAACATCAGCATCAGCCATCAAAACAACCTTGTGATAACGGAGCTTCTCAAGGTCAAATTCATTGCCGATGCCGGCACCCAAGGACATAACTATCGGCATCAGTTTCTCATTGTCCAGGACTTTATCAACACGAGCTTTTTCTACATTCAGCATTTTGCCCCAGAGTGGTAAGATCGCCTGATATTTTCTCTCCCGGCCATTTTTTGCCGTTCCGCCGGCCGAATCGCCTTCGACAATAAAAACCTCACAAAAAGCCGGATCCTTCTCTGAGCAATCAGCCAATTTACCCGGCAGCACATTGGATTCTAAGGCACTTGCTCTTCTGGTCAAGCTGCGCGCTTTACGGGCAGCTTCATTGGCGCGGGCTGCTGACAGAGCTTTTTCAACAATAATTCTGGCAATCTGCGGATTTTCCTCCAGATAAGTAGACAGCTTTTCATTAACCGTCGATTCGACAATCGTTCTGACTTCAGCATTGCCCAATCTGGATTTGGTTTGCCCTTCAAATTGCGGCTCGGATAATTTGATGCTGATAATCGCAGCCATTCCCTCGCGAATATCTTCTCCGGCCAAGTTTCTGTCATTATCTTTCAAGAAATTGTATTTGCGGGCATATTCATTGATGGTCTTGGTGGCCGCAGACCTAAATCCCGTCAAATGCGTGCCGCCTTCAATGGTAGCGATATTATTGGCATAGGAGTACACATTTTCCGCATAACCGTCATTGTATTGGATCGCTACCTCAACGAATATATCTGCTTCCGTGCCGCAGAAATAAATCGGCTCTTTGTGCAGCGCATTCCTGTGCCTGTTCAAATATTCAACAAAAGAAATTATTCCGCCCTCGTAGAATAGAGTCTTTGCGACCGGTGGCTCTACTCGCTTATCAATCAGAATGATTTTTACATCGCGGTTAAGGAAAGCCATTTCGCGATAGCGGGTTATCATCAGATCAAAATCAATCACATCGTCAGGGAAGATCTGTGGATCAGGTTTAAACCTGGTGATAGTGCCGGTTTTATTCGTATCTCCCGTAACAGACAGCGGTTCTGCCGTAACTCCCCGTTCAAACCGAATTTTATGTGATTGGCCGTCGCGATTGACTACCACTTCCATCCAAGAAGAAAGCGCATTGACAACAGAAGCTCCCACCCCGTGCAATCCGCCCGAGACAGAATAGGCGCCACTGCCGAATTTTCCTCCGGCATGCAATATGGTATGCACTACCTCAACTGTCGGAATGCCCATTTGCGGATGCATTCCTACCGGTATGCCGATACCGTTGTCCTCTACCTCGACCGATTGGTCAGGATAAACGGAAACAATAATGGTATCGGCGCGTCCGGCCAGCGCTTCGTCCACAGAGTTGGCTACAATCTCATATATAAGATGGTGGAGGCCCCGCGGCGTTGTATCTCCGATATACATGCCGGGGCGCTTGCGTACAGCTTCCAATCCTTCCAGGACTTGAATATCCTCATCTGAGTACTCTGAATCACTATGTGTATCAAAAGCAGTTGCATCAGGCCTATTGTCTGTCAAAGACTCTTGGAAATCTTCAATTAGAGCGCGCGGATCATCCGCCAGGTTGCGAAGTTCATCTTCAGAGCTGTGCTCATGTCGCTTTGCATCAGCTTCAGCGCGTTTCAGCATTTGATCAAATGCTGAATTATCTTGTTCTTTTTGCAAATTTAAATTATTCATTGTTATCCTTATATGCTCACATATGCGATCTCAATCTACTTTGCTCCAATCCTCTCTCCCAGCGCAAACGCAAAGTGTCCGAGGAAACAGGAGAGAGAATGGCCCTGTTAATGGTGACAACCAAAGATCTTGGCAGATCCGATGTCAGAATATCTATGAGGTGATTTTCTTCTGCCCGGGCTAAATATTTGACAGTATCTGCAGATCCTTGCGTAGAATGATCGAGATCAAATATGCCAACTATCCATTCAGCAGGTAAAGATACATCTGCACCGATATGAATATACATTTGCTACCCTTTCTGCCTTCGAATAATACTGTTTATGGGCCACTAGATATTATACCATAACTAAAGAAGCTCGCGCGCGAGTATATAATCATGTGGTGCTAAATTAATTACGGATTAGTTACAAAAACACCTGCGTAAGTTTAGCTTGTTGAACATTGAATAGAGTATATTCCTCAATAAAGTCCGCTAACCCCCGGTTGTCACAACCAATCAGAACCTGTGACAAATCTGTGCAGGTCAGAAATGACTGATAATCTTCGATCGTTTGTAAGAGACGATAGCGGCGATCGCCATCCAGTTCAGACATAACATCATCCAGCAATAGTACGGGGCTCTCGCCGGTCTTCTGTCGCAACAAGAGCAATTCGGCTAACTTCAAGGCCAGCACCACCGATCGCTGCTGTCCTTGTGATGCATATGGACGAACCTCTATTCCATTGAGGCTTAAGATAAGATCGTCGCGATGAGGGCCCAGGCCGGTACTGCCGCGCAGGATATCCTCTGCGGCCTGTTCTCGCAATCTCCCCAACAAAATCTCTCGCATATCTTTTGTGCCTTGGTTCTTAACAGAAGGAACTGATGAGCGGTATCTCATGATCAATTCTTCCTTAAGCCCGGTAATTTGTGCGATTGAATCATTAGCAAGCTAAGCAATCT
Organism: Clostridiales bacterium; assembly: GCA_012511325.1. Classification (GTDB taxonomy): domain Bacteria; phylum Bacillota; class Clostridia; order Saccharofermentanales; family DTU023; genus UBA1046. The sequence continues at coordinate 17,829 of JAAZGH010000030.1, forward strand.
CGCTGATAATTTCCTGACGGCGCGTAATTATGCGCGCGGAACAATCCGCCAACTGCTCATCCCAGATTTCCAGATGTAAATTATAGTCGCCGCCGAAATCTTCAATATTGGAATGATCCCGCAGCTTCTCCAGCAGATTATTCCTTTGCGTCAATAAATGTTGATATTGAACAAGATCACGGAAATACGACGGATAAATCTGGGAGAGTAAAAGATCCAGAAATCTTCTCCTGGCTGACGGACCGTCCTTGATAATCTGCAGATCCTCCGGGGCAAAAATTACGGCATTAAAGATACCCATCATGTCGCTGATGCGTTCAAGTCTGACTCCGTTATAATATATATGCCGGATCGGTTTTAATCGAAGGGGATCGTTGCTCACCGGAGCCAGATAATGGATCCTTATTTCCTCGGCTCTTCCCTTATCTGTCAAAAATTCTAATCTGACATCATAATCATCGCAGCCTTGTCTAACTAACTCATTGTCACGTCCGGTGCGATGCGAGCGAGCACAAGTACAGAGAAAGATCGCTTCCAGAATATTAGTTTTACCCTGAGCATTATTGCCATATAAAATTTGAGCACCTGGGAAAAAATCCTGCTCCAGATGCTCGTAATTTCTGAAATTCTTTAATTCAATCGCTGTAATCCGCATCCTATCGTCTGAGCGGCAGTACCAGATAACTAAAGGCATCCTTTTCAACGGGATTGATCACGCAGGGACCAAGGCTGCCGTTAAAAGTGATCAAAACTTCTTCATCCGGAATCACTTTCAGCGCTTCAATAAAGTACTTAGGATTAAAGTCAATATCAAATAACTTACCCGACATAGCAATATTCAATTCCTCATGGGAAGCACCTATATCCGTCTTAGCGCTGATACTGAGGATATCATCTCTATTTGTCTGTAGAGTGACCGAAAAACGTCTGTCCTCAGCCCTGATAACCAGAGAGGCTCGCTCAAAGGCGCTCAGTAAATTTCTGGTTGAGATTGTCATGCTGGTTTCATGGTTGCGCGGGAGAATGCTGTTATAATTCATGAACTCCCCTTGGATCAAACGTGAAACTACCAGGACTTTGCCCATATCGAATAAAATATGGTTGTGGGAAGTAAAGATATTGACATTCCCGTCATCTTCCAGAACCCTGGCTACCTCATTCAGAGTTCTGGCCGGCACTATAAACTGGGAATCCGGCAGATCTCCCGCGATCTGTTCTTTGCGCACCGCCAATCTGAAACCGTCGATTGCCACCAGGGATAGGGTTCCTTGTTCAGATATAATGTTAATGCCGTTTAAGATCGGTCTGCTTTCATCAATAGATGCGGCAAAACTCGTCTGCATAATCATTTCTTTTAGAGTTTTCTGCGGCACTATCATTTGTCTGGCATCTTCAACAATAGGAATTTTTGGATAATCTTCCGCCGGCAATCCTCTCAACTGAAAAGAAGATGAGCCGCTTTCAATCGTAATGATATTATTGTCTTCCTTGTTAAAGTGAACCGCTTCTTCCGGCAGGCGGCGAACAA
>JAAZGH010000031.1 GCA_012511325.1 Clostridiales bacterium
AAGAAGACGGTGCTCAGATTATAGAGGTTAGCGGTTCCGGCTCTGAATTAATTGAGCGGAGCGCCCATTTCTTGGAAACCTTTCCTCTGTTGCAGCCCGGACTGACCTGGTCCGAGCATCTGATGTCTCTTACTGACAGTTTTGCGCTCAGGAACCTGGACGGTCAGTTGGCTGCTTTGCAATATTTGTCGGATCGCCATGCTCAAGAAATCGAAGCTCTTGTTTCAGAGCAGGACGAAGCAAGACTGGAAAAGATCAGACAGGCTTTCCCGGGCGCCTCAGTAGACAACTACAAGAAGCCGGTCCTGATCTACGAGAAAACATATGATATCCCCTGGGAAAATGATGTTTTTCTGGCCGAATTGGAACAAAATGTCCTTCCTTTGCTCCAGCCGGGAGATCAAGTAAAAATACAAGGCGTTCTGAGTGAAGATTGGGCATCGCGTCAAGCCCTTACTGCCATTGTTCAAGAAAAAATCTCCGCAGCTAATGCTGAAGGATCAGTCCAAATCATCAATGCCTATAAACAGGGGATCTCCTGGATCATGGATTTTGTTGTACCCGAGCTTGCAGGCCTGGCAATCGATCGGTTGAAAATTTCTTTCAATTCTTTCTTGCCACCAGGTGAAGAAAGTTGGACCGATGAGAGTGCCTCGACTCCCAAATACACCATGTCAGCCGAAGGTGGAGCTGAGCGCTGGAATGATTTGCCAATCAGGTATCTCCAGGAACTCTATCCCATCGATGATCTGATCGAGCAGAAAACAGGCTTCAGCCGCGACAAAGTTGAGCTGGCGCTATATGAGGGCGACGAAGAACTAAGTTATCTGGTTCAGGCCTATGACAATAAGGGCAACGAAATCTATAGCAATCAATACCATGTCCAATTCAGTGAACGGCCTTATCTGGATCGCTTTCCTCTTCTAGGCAAAGTACATCCTTCTACCGGTTCCTTAACCGCCATCATAAATGGTGAGGTCAGATATCAAGTTGCCATTCAGACCGATTTGGAAAGAATTTGGGATATCTACCAGAAGGAGATCCTCGAAGACTGCCTCACCTTTGTCCGGAGCAAATATGGCAACGATATCTCAATTGATAAACAACCGTTCTTCAGTCTGCTTGACTTGGATATCCGAGTCAGCGAGCCCAATGAACAGATGGGTATCAGGCAGGATCTATTGTCCTCTCTCGATGCCTTGCACGAAGATATCTACTTTGCAGGCACAGACTTCTTCAAACATCTCGGATTGTCTTTAGGTTCGGGAGTGCTTGATGCGCCGGGTTTGATCCTGCCCAGAATCAAAAAATGTGCCGGCAAACCTTTCCTGAAAGTACAGCTTTTCGATCAGTTAGCGATTAATCCCTCCGTTTCCGCCAAGCAAGCTGACTTTACTGTACTGCCACGCGAGCAGATCGCAGTTTCTATACAGTCTGTGGCATGGAAAAACAGTGGCTGGCAAGTAACTTTGGACGTTGACTGCCCCAGGCCGGAATTGCTTGAGAGTATGGCTTCATTGGCCGCAAAGTCCTTGCTGTCTTTTACCTTTGCTCTGGCCAAAGTTGAAGAATTGATTCTGACAGGAGCTTCCGGCAAATATTCTATCCCTCTGACACCTGAAACTGCAAAAGTCAGGCCAAAGAAAGATATCCGCGATATTGATCTCTCTGAGGCGGAATTAATTGGTTACGAAAAATACAGCCGCATTATCGACGATTTACAGAATGTAGAAGGCTTAGAAGTTTATCCGATCGCCACATCTTATCTGGGCCGGACTCTGCATGCCGTCGAGCTGGCAGCGCCGAAAAAAGGCTACACTTCCAGAGTAAAACGTCTGACGCATCTGCCCTCTTTCTATATCAATGCCAGACACCATGCTAATGAAGTTTCGGCCACAAACGGTGCTTTCCTCCTGATCAAGACTCTTCTAACTGATCCAAAATACCGGGATCTTGCGGAGCGACTGAATCTGGTGATAGTTCCCATGGAGAATCCCGACGGCGCGGAAATTCACTATGAGCTGCAAAAGGATAATCCTTATTGGTCTTTTCATGTTGCCCGCTTTAATGCAATCGGCAAAGAATTTTACTACGAGCATTTCAATACCGAAACCATTCATACCGAAGCTCTGGGACTGAGGAAACTCTGGTATGCGCAGCTGCCGGATATCCTGGCGGACAACCATGGCGTGCCCACCCATGAATGGGTACAACAATTTGCAGGCTATGTCTATCCTGCGTTTAAAGGCTTCTGGCTACCGCGTTCACTATTGTACGGATATTTCTGGCATACAACTGATCCTGAATATGCTTCCAACTTCACTGTCAACAAGAAAATGGAGGAAGCCATTGCCGATCGTATTGCCGCTGACAAAGAAATGACGGATTTGAATCTGGAGCTGATGGATCGCTTTGCAAAGTACGCTACACATTTTATGCCTAAAATGTTCGCTGCTAATTACTATCGCAATATGATCAACTACTGGATTCCCTTTGCCTATGATCCCACGCATCGTTATCCCTCAGTACGATTCCCCTGGATTGTCACGGTCTCTTACACGGCCGAGGTCGCAGATGAAACGGCGCAGGATGAATATCTCAACCTCTGTGCCCGTACCCATGTGGCGCATAATTTGGCCACCATTGATATGATGCTGAATTCAGAGCATATATATGAAGTTAAGAAGGAGGTTACGGAAGAGAAACAAGCAGTCAGCTTTATTCGCCAAAGGCCAATGCTGGTTTAGCCTTTGGATTTCTATTCGCCTTGCAGGCCAAGGCCTGCAACACCAACTTCAATAAAGGAGACAATTTATGGAGTTAGAGAAATTATTGGGAGTTTTAGTGGTAATTGTTGGCTTCGCTCTAAAGCTCGACTCAATTCTGATTGTTGTGGTAGCAGCTATTGTATCCGCAGCAGTCGGCGGACTAGGTGTAGAGGGTTTGCTGGAAACACTGGGCACCAGTTTTGTCAACAATCGCTCAATGGCCATCTTCATTCTGATCATGCTGGTAACCGGAACTTTGGAGCGCAATGGCCTCAAAGAAGCTGCCGCACAGTTGATCAGGAAAGTCAAGCGTGCTTCCGCAGGAGCCGTAATCGGTGCCTATGGCGTAATGCGCGGTATTTTCGCGGCATTTAATGTCAGCTTCGGCGGTGTGGCCGGATTTGTCCGTCCCATCATCATGCCGATGGCGGTCGGTGCCATCGAAGCTTCCGGCAATGAGCCGAATGAGGAGCATGTAGAAAATGTCAAAGGTATGGCATCAGGTATGGAAAACATTGCCTGGTTCTTCTGCCAGGTTCTGTTTGTCGGTGGCGGCGGCGCATTGCTCGTGCAATCAACACTAAAAGACCTGGGCTATGAAGTGGATCTGATCGATCTGGCCGTGGTTGAAATTCCGATCGCAATCTTTGCGGTGCTCGTAGGTATTACCTACTACTTCTTGAAAGACAAGCGTCTGGTCAAAAAGTACTACGGTAATAAAGTAGCGAAGGAGGATTAATCATGTTGTTCAATGTAAATTCTATTTTCACACTTGCCTTCTTTACAGATCCCAATGTGACGCTGGGAGCAAAACTGCTCGAAGTCATCCTGATCGTTATGGGTTTGATTGCCATCTACAACGGTATTAAAAATCTGCTTGATGAGACCAACCCGGCCCGCATCGGCACCGCAGTCTTCTGGTGCGCCCTGGGCATAGTACTGGCCCTGGGACGCTGGCTGCCTGCAATTGCCAGTGGTATTCTGGTCATTGTTATGACAATCCCTGCCATTTTCAAGCAGGTAAAAATGGGGAAAAGCAATGCCCCCGAACCGGCAGAAGAAAAAGCTAATTTCGAAAAAATCGGAATGAAAATTTTCATTCCTTCTCTGACCATTGGTGTCAGCGCTATTCTGTTCGCTCTGCTTACCAAGCTGGGCGCCCTGGTCGGGATCGGCTTCGGCATAATTTTATCCATGGTGTTGCTAATGATCTATTCACGCAAAAATACACCAAAAGTATTCCTGGATGACTCATCCCGACTGCTATCTGTAGTCGGTCCGCTCAGCATGCTGCCCATGCTGCTTGCCAGTCTGGGAGCAGTATTTACCAAATCCGGTGTCGGTGAAGTAATCGCAGAGCTGGTCGGAAAAGTCGTTCCCGAGGGCAATGTAAACGTAGGAATTATTGTCTTCGTCATCGGTATGGCACTCTTCACGATGATCATGGGCAACGCCTTTGCTGCCATCACCGTCATGACCGTCGGCATCGGTCATCCTTTTGTGCTTGCATACGGCGCCGACCCGGTCGTAATCGGTATGGTTGCACTCACATCCGGATACTGTGGCACTCTCTGCACACCGATGGCTGCTAACTTTAATATCGTTCCTGTAGCCATGCTGGACATGAAGGATCGCTTTGGTGTTATTAAGAACCAGTACATCCCTGCGATCATATTTTTGATCTTCCAGATCATCTACATGATTATTCTGAAGTAATGATATGGATGACAGTAAGCTGACACGCGGCGCAAATATCGTGGTTCGCCACTGGGTTAGATTAAAACCCTGGGAAAGTCTTCTCATCGTAACCAGCAATAACTACATGAAAGAAGCGCTGGCGCTCAGTCATTCTGCTCATAAACGTTCTTTGAAAGTCAATCTGATGATCGTTGAGGATGTGGGAAAAAATGTTGGCATTTACTTCGATAAAAACGAAGATGCCTTCGATGGATATAGCGCGATTATAGCCGCCACAGAATACTCACTGGTCACAACTTTGGCAGCCAAAAAAGCTATCGGGCAGGGAAAGAAATTTCTTTCCCTGCCCCTTTCTACCAGCAATAATATGTCTCTGCTGGAATTCGATTTTCTGCATATGGACACTAAAAAAAGCCGTCTGATGTCAGAAATCATCATGAAATATATTGAGAACTCCTCAACCATCCATGTAGAAACCCCCGCCGGGACAGATCTGACCCTCAGCAAAAAAGGACGCAAACCGGGCTTTTTCAATGGCGTGGTCAAAGACGGCAAAGGCTTCTCTTCTGCCAGTTTTGAAGTCTACGTCCCGATTGTTGAAGATGCGACCGAGGGGATTATGGTTGTTGATGGTTCCCTTGGCTATATCGGCAAATGCGAACAAAACGTTCACTTGACTATAACAGGCGGCCGTATTACCG
>JAAZGH010000006.1 GCA_012511325.1 Clostridiales bacterium
ATCTGCGCTGCTTCCACGATAAAAATCTCCTGGACGGCGATGAATGCTGTATCCTTCGTGTCGAAGATATCAGTCAGGAGAAAGATAAATAAAAAATGGACAGAAAAATGAATCTATTTCTTGAGTACGGCAAAAAGCTGATCTGGGAAATGCTGGGTTTCTTTCTTGTTGCCCTGGGAAGCGTAATGTTCCTGTATTCGGATATGGGCTTGAATCCTTGGGGTGTACTGCACCAGGGAATCTCCATCCAAACAGGAGTCACCTTAGGCCAAGCGACTCAGGCTTTCGGACTGCTGCTGATCGCAATCAGTTCTATCTTTAAAATTGTGCCCGGGCTTGCGACCATCCTCAATATGATCTTTATCGGGCTCTTTACTGATGTGATTATCAATCTGCAACTAATCAGCACGCCAGATTCGATAATCCTGAAATACGCCTTATTGCTTTTGGGAACAGTCGCCTTTGCCTATGGTATGTATTTCTATTTGACTCAGCACTTGGGAGCCGGCCCCCGAGACGGCGTCATGTTGCTTCTGCAGCGGGCAACCAAGCTCGATGTCGGCATCATACGGGTGGCCATGGAAGTCACCGCCGTAGTAATCGGCTATCTCATGGGCGGTCAAGTCGGCATAGGGACCGTACTGTCCGCCCTCCTGCTCGGTCCTACCCTCAGCATAATTTTCAGGCTCCACAAATATGAATCCGGGCACGCTCCCCACGAGAACCTGCTCACAACCTTCCGTAAGCTGCTTGGCCGAGCATAATAAAACCCCCGGTGCGAATACCTCGGGGGTTTTCTGGCGCGCCAGCCAGAACTTGAATCCGGAACCTTCTGATCCGTAGTCAGACGCTCTATCCAATTGAGCTACTGGCGCACATGCTAGATAATACTATACTCCCATTTAATTTTTGTCAAACAAAATGATTGCCTTAATCGCCGCAGTCCACATACCGCCTACAGCTCAACCACCAATTCCACGGGACAATGATCCGATCCCATCACATCGGCATGGATGGCCGCCGAGACCAACTTATCTTCCAAACAATCGGAGACGAGGAAATAATCGATTCTCCACCCCGCATTCCGCTCTCGGGCTCTGGTGATGAAGCTCCACCAGGTGTAGGCGTCTTCGACATCAGGGTAAAAATATCTGAAAGTATCGATAAAGCCGGAATCCAGTAGTTTACTGAACTTTTCCCGCTCCTCATCGGTGAAGCCGGCATTGCGGCGATTGGGGCCGGGATTTTTGAGATCGATCTCTTTATGCGCTACATTCAGGTCACCGCAGACAATCACTGATTTTTTGGCCTTAAGCCCTGATAAATAGTCGCGAAACAGCTCCTCAAATTCCATGCGCCCGTCCAGCCTGGCCAGCTCGTTTTGTGAATTGGGAGAATAGACATTGACCAGATAAAAATCCGGATATTCCAAGGTCAGCACTCTGCCCTCACCGTCAAATTCCGTATTGCCCACACTGCGCGAAACTGAGAGCGGCTCTTCCTTAGCCAAAGTCAAAGTGCCCGAGTACCCCCGGCGCTCCGCGTTGTGCCAAAAGGCCTTATAAGGCGAAAAATCGAATTCGATCTGATCCGGATAAGCTTTTATCTCCTGCAAACAGATAAAATCCGCCTCATTGCCGGCGAAATACTCCGTAAAATTATTTTTACGGATCACTGCCCGCAAACCATTCACATTCCAGGATTGCAACTTGATTGTCTTTAGCTTCTGATCCACAATCGATCTCCTCTCTCTCATATCACCTTTCATCTTATATAACTATCGGCGCCATTGCCGGCATCCTTGTTACCTTCCGAGCAGCCCTGCCGGGTCAATGCGCAACGATCGATATCCATGTTGTGCTCACATCGAACCTAACAGATCAATTCGCCAACCAAATGCGAAAGCTCAGCCTTAACTTCCGCCACAGATGTCACCTCCATCAGCCGCTGACGGTAAGCTGCGGCGCCGGGCAGACCCTTGGTATAGCTGGCCAATTGCTTGCGCATCTCGCGAACAGCCGGCTCCTCACCCAACAATTCCACCAAACCTGACAGATGCCTCAGGATCGTCTGCTCCCAGACTGAAATGTTGCCGCCATCTTCCGG
>JAAZGH010000032.1 GCA_012511325.1 Clostridiales bacterium
GCTGTATCCGTACTGATTCTGTGTGCCGGCTTAGTCATTGTGAAGAAATATAAGTAGTTAGAGTTAGAAATATAGTTGCTTTTTCATTACCTCACTGTATGGATGTTGAATACCATATTCGAAGTGATTGATTTCATAAGCTTCTATGTGATAATGAGACACATCTGATTCACGGAGAAAACGGAGCTCAATGAACAATTGCCGTTCATCAACAACGGTAGGGAAAATCGTCATATACTTGCTGCAATGGACATGGGGTATTTTTCAAAATCTGCTCCCTGCGCCGGGCACAAACTTATTCCAAAAACAGGGAGAAGTTTAATGCCGCGAACATCTTTTATACTGATAAGTACCCGGAAAAACAAGCAAACTATTGGGGTGAGAAAATTCTGGGGCATAGGGGGATCTACTGGTAGCTGCTTTTGGGCGGGGTTGATTCGTTTTCCACAATACATGATTATTATGACAGCCTTATTTTTAATATCAAATTTGTAAAGAGCGGTGCGGAAAATGTCTGAACAAAGAAATGATCATGATCTTGCGTTCCTGCTGCGTTATGAAAATGTTGCCTGGTTCGAGGATGGCAAAGTCAGAATCTTAGACCGGCGCATCTATCCTGCGCAAGTAAAATTCGTCATCTGCAATCATTATCAGGAAGTCGCGCAGGCTATCAGGGAGATGGTAACTCAAAGTGCCGGACCCTATACTGCGGCAGCTATGGGCATGGCGCTGGCAGCATGGGAGTGCCGGCGGCAATCCCACGCCCGGCAGTTGGACTTCTTGCAGGAAGCCGCTCGAACTCTCTCAACTGTCAGACCTACCACACAGGTGCGCATGCGCCAAATAGTCGACGGTTGTCTCCTCCGCGCCCGCCGGGCATTTGACGAAGGCGAAGACATAAGCGCGGCACTGTTTGTTCACGCCTTCGATAATATACAATACCGCTACGGCATAATCAGTGACATCGCTGTTAATCTGGTCAAACTCTTTCCCGAGGATGCCAGGATTCTTACGCAGTGCTTCGGAGAAACGATTGTGGGGACAGCATTGCGGGAAGCGAAAGCCGGGAATCTCAAACTGCGGCTGTTCGTCCCGGAGACCAGACCATATCTGCAGGGTTCCCGCCTTACAGCCAGCGTAGCTTACGATATGGGCTGCGATGTCACTGTCATTACTGATAATATGGTGGCAGCAACGATCAGGAATAAAGGCATTAACTTCTTCACTTCCGCCGCTGATACTATTTGCATGGACGGCGCAATAGTAAATAAAGTCGGTACCTGGCAGATTGCGCTGCTCTGCTCGCATTTCAGCGTACCTTATTATGTGACCGGCATTCCTGACCGGGGAACTGCGAGCAAAAGTATTAATATCGAGGAGCGTGATCCGTCCGAAGTCTTGTCCTGCGGCGGCAGCAGAATAGCCATGGAGGGAGTTCGCGCCTATTATCCGGCCTTCGACATAACTCCCCCGGAGCTAGTTAGCGGTATAGTGACAAACAACGGTGTTTTCACGCCGCAGGAACTGTCCGGATACTATGATCAATATCCCGATAGCAGATTCTATACCGGCATATAAATAATGTAATCCAAACACAGGAGCGGTGCGTTAAAATACCACAAAAAAGCACTCTTCTCAAGAGAACCTACCGCTTATATCCGCAAAAAAATAGTCATATGACAAATAAGACTATTTGCATATGACTATTTTTGAGTAAATATCGGCGTATCTGCTTGAATAAATTCCGGATTCAATGCCCGAACCGCATATCTGATAGCTATAAAGTTACTTATAGATCACAGATCATGCCGCCGTCAATAACAAATTCAGAACCTGTACAAAAGGTTGATTCATCTGAACCCAGGAAAACGACAAGGTGGGAGACTTCATCGGTAGTTCCTGCCCGTCCAAGCGGAATTTGAGCCTCAAGTGCGGCGATTATTTCGGCTATCTCTCCTTGCTCAGCCATCGGGGTCTTAATAACACCGGGATGTACCGTATTAACACGAATCTTATCTGCACCCAATTCAGCGGCAGCACAACGAGTTATGCCGTTGACTGCAAACTTGGATGAGCAATAGGCCATGGCGGTGGGAGCACCACGAAGTCCGTCCACCGAAGAAATGTTAATGATAGATCCGCCGCCGGCTTTTCTCATAGATGGAACCACTGTTTTTAAGCTATAGAAAATAGAGGTGGTATTCACATCCATTGTTTTCGTATAATCCTCAATCGTTAAATCGTCCATCAGCTTGAATATACCGATTCCGGCGTTGTTAACCAGAATATCAATGGGGCCGAATTCCGCCTCGGTAAATTTTACAACTTCATTCCATTCTTCAAAGCTTGCCACGTTCAACTTAAAGAATCTCGCGTTAGCACCCAGTTTATCTGCCAATTTCTGGCCGGCTTCTACGGCAATATCTGCCAATACAACTTTAGCGCCTTCTTCAACATACATCTCGGCATGCCTGACGCCCATTCCGCTGGCGGCACCGGTGATAATTGCCACTTTGCCATCGAGTCTACCCATGTTATTTGTTTCTCCCATTTAATACCTTATTATTTATTTGGCATATATATAACATATATATAACACATATACATGTTATATATATACACATGATATATAGTACTATAATGTACAGGATTGTGTTTGTCAACTTGAATTTATAGCAAATGCGCACCGGAACTTACGCAATAGCAATGCGACTATTTTGGGGGGAGAACCTTATAAGCTAAAACGATCTGATCAAACCCGGCATTCTTTTGACTTGTACAGTTTATCCTATTAATATATAAAATCGTACACTACCGGGAATTAACAGAGCAATTTCGTTTGCTAAGTTATTCCGGGTTATGCGAGGAAAAACATTGATATGACAGGACGGATAAGTATGATTACTGAAAGCATTCTTGATATTATCGGCGGTACGCCGATCATCAGTCTTAAAAAAGTCACAGGGCTAAATATCTTTGCCAAGGCTGAGTATTTGAATCCCGGTGGCAGCATCAAAGACCGGGTGGCTAAATATATGATTGAGCAGGCTGAAGCTGAAGGGAAATTAAAGCCCGGCATGACGATTATGGAGCCCACCTCGGGCAATACCGGTATTGGTCTGGCATTAGTCGGTGTGCAAAAGGGCTACCGGGTGGTAATTGTTATGCCGGAAAACATGAGTGAGGATAGAAAAAAGATCATTCGCGCTCTGGGGGCCGAGCTGATCCTGACCGACGCCGAGGAAAATATCAGCGGAACAATAGCGGAGGTAGAACGGCAACAAGCTGCCGACGCGAATATTTTTGTTCCGCAGCAGTTTGAAAATATGCATAATCCCCATACCC
>JAAZGH010000033.1 GCA_012511325.1 Clostridiales bacterium
GTATAAAAGAGATTAAAGAGGCGATGAGAACAATGATAGATATAGATAATTTGAAATTCGATGAGCGGGGGCTGATACCTGCCATCGTAGTCGATGCCGAAAATAACAATACTTTGATGCTGGCCTATATGAACCGGGAAAGCCTGACTCTCTCCATTGAAAAGAGGTTGACTCATTTTTACAGCCGGAGCAGGCAGTCGCTGTGGCTGAAAGGCGAAACCAGCGGCAATTATCAGCATATCGTCAAGATAGCTGCGGATTGCGACCGGGATACTCTTCTCATCTATGTCAATAAAGACGGTCCCGCCTGCCATACGGGAGCGGAAAGCTGCTTTTTCAACAGGATTTATGAGAATGAAGAAGAAAAAGGCGCGGTGTTTTCCCTGGATAAGCTCTATGACTTGATACTCGGGCGCAAGGAAAATCCGGGCGAAAAATCCTATACAAGCTATCTGTTCCGGGAAGGCAGAGACAAAATCCTGAAAAAAATCGGCGAAGAATCCGCCGAAGTTATTATCGCCGCCAAGGGCGACGACAAGAAAGAAACCATCTATGAGCTGGCGGACTTGCTCTATCACAGCCTGGTGCTGATGGCCGATATGGAGATTGAGATCTCCGATATCCTGGCTGAGCTGAAAGGCCGCCGCAAAGGCTCGTAGCAATACGCCGCGCAGTTGACTGTCCGCTTTGGCCAGGATGGTAGAGGGTGGCGCGGCTTCCCGTTTGGGGGTATGGCTTCCTATTGAAGGGCGCGGCTCCCTATTCGATGGTTATGGTCAGCTTGGAAATAGTGCCTGATTCGACCTGGACCGCCAGAGTATAGGTTTTGCCTTCGATTTGGCTTTGGATCAGATAATTGTTTTCGCGCGCGAAGGGATAGCGGATATACAGCTCATTGATATCCAGGCCCGGCTTGAGCCCGGAGCCTAATTCATATTTGCTGTAGAATATCTGGGCTCTGGTGAGCCTCCCGGACCATGTTTGATGGTCATCTTTGCCGCTGCCGACGGCGGAGATGATGATGCCCGGGTACTCGATGGTGAAGACATTTTTGCCGGCCGAAGTGCGGTAGCAGGTATTATCGTCGTGCGCTAAGGGCGTGCCCAGCAGGCGGTCAAATATCGCCGATGTGACCATGATGTCGTTTCTGCCGGTATCCAGGGCGAAGAGAATTCCGTCCTCGGTTTTTACGGTCAGATCGAGGCGATCTAAAGTCACGCTGACCGGGTCATTGATCACCATCTTGTTATTAACTTCCTGGAAGCTGACCAGTCTGCTGATTTTCTGGTGCTGGGCTTTAGTGACGGCATATTGCTCTACCTGGGCATAACCGGGATAGATCGCTATCAGATCATATTGATCGCTTTGCGCTCTGACCATATGGTGGTAAAAGTCCAGGGTTGCCTGGCAGCGGGCATTGAGGGCAGCTTCTTCGAGCTCGCTGCGGGGTTTTATGCCCGTTCTCAGCAAGGAATCCAGCGAAGCGAAGTTTCTGCTTTCGATCGCTTCAAAATAGAGCCGCATGTAATTATTGATCGAGACAATGCTTTTCATCCAGAGCGGATCCAGATAAGCCTGGCCGTTTTCTCTTTTTTGGATGGCTACGACGAAGCCGCCTGATCTGGCGGTGTCATGGCCATAGGCCAGCAGATAGAAATCGGACTCCTTAGCGAGCGCCAGACCCTGAGGATTTCCCGCTTCCAGCAAAGCGATGATGGACCGCTTGTCCTGGCCTGATAGGGGCTGGATTCCGGTGATAGTGCCGGACAGGCCGCGATGCAGGGCTTGAACATATTGATGAAAATCGGTTTTATCAACGCCCTCTATTTGCATGCGGGGGATGGAATTGTATACTGCTTCGGTATTATTGGGCTTCACAGCCAGCACCAGGGATTGGGCCAGTTCCAGCGAAGACATTGCGCTTTCCGTGCCGAGGCTGATGATCTGGGCATCATTGTTCTTGGCTCGTTCCGGGATAATTCTCTCCAGGATATTGTCACAGCCCACGAAGAGGAGCAGCAGCAAAATCAGCAGGCCGGCCAGCCCGGAGAACCACCAGCTCCGCCTTTTTGTCAGATATAGATCTCCTTGATTA
>JAAZGH010000034.1 GCA_012511325.1 Clostridiales bacterium
AGACAGATGAATACATTATGGTGGATGATTTGATCCTCTCGGCCAAGATCTATGCTCAGGCCCTGTATGCTCTGCTTAATTTGTAAATTGTAATTGTTAAGAGAATCTGGAGGTATAAATATGGAATGGAATCTGGGAATTGAAATGAGGGATGAATATCGTCGCCTGGAATTGGCACGAGCCGCTATGAAGTTAGTGCGCGATATCATGCTCTGCAAACCCGGTGAGAATCTGGTAATAACTTATGATACTTGTGTCGATGAGCGTGTCGTGAATGCGCTTGCCGGTGCTGCCTATGCGACAAATGTGGTACCAACTGTGGTTTACTATCCGACAGCTGAAGGCTTTTACGCCGAACCGCCCGCACCGGTAGCAGAGGCGATTTCAGTAGCTGATGTCTGGATTGAGCTAGCCTATGCTTCCATTATGCATGGCAAGGCATATCGCCGGTCCGTGGATCAGAATGGTGCCAGATATATCTGCGCTACCGGCATGGATACCCATATGTTAGTTAATTGTATCGGCCGTATTGATGTTGACAAAGTTATTGAGCTGGGCGAGTACTTTAAAAAGAAGCTGGAAGAAGCAGATGATATTCGCGTGACTTCTAAGAACGGAACGGACTTACGTGGCAAGATGGGAGGGCGTAAAGTTCGTCACTCAGGTGTTAAGGCGACTAGAAAAGGATATCCTGTCATGCTCACCGGTCAGACCAGCTGGTGTCCCATTGAAGAGTCCATTGAGGGCATCCTGGTTTTCGATGGGGCTGTTTTCCCGCCTGAGAGCCTGGGAGCCTTAAATGAAACAATCGCGATTGAGTTCAAGGAAGGCCGGGTTGTCAAGGTCACAGGCGGCAAAGAAGCGGAAATTTTTAATAAATGGCTGCATTCCTTTAATGATCCCAATATGCTGCGCCTGGCGCATTACTCACAGGGATTCAATCCCGGCGTGCGCAAAGTTACAGGACGCATTGTTGAAGATGAGAGAGTTTTCGGTTGTATGGAATTTGGCATCGGCAGTCAGGGCATTGCAGTGGGAGGCGCCCATTGGAGTGCCGCCTCTCATACTGATGGCGTGGTTTTGTATCCGACTATAATTCTCGACGGTGTTGTTTTAGAGGAAGACGGAGTGTATATGGATGAGGGTGCACGCAAGTTGTGTGCCGAAATGGGTATTGAAGGTTATTAAAGTGAAATGGGGAGCAAAACACTCCCCATTTTAATATTGCCGGGAGGCCGTCTTTCATGAAAAATCGCATCTTGCATTTGAAGCCCGTGGCATATAGTGATCTCAATGCTGAAATACTGGCCCATCTGAATAAATACAAGTCGGACAATACTGAGATTGAAATCAGGAATCTGTCCTGCGGTCCGTCACATCTGGAGTATTTGTACTATCAGGCAGTTGCGGAGGTTGAAATACTCCGGGAGATCAGACAGGCCGAAAGAGATGGTTTTGCGGCGGCGATGATCGGTTGCTTTGATGATCCGGGGCTTTTTACCGCCAGGGAAATAAGTCAGGATCTGCTGGTTACTGCAGCTGCAGAATCCAGTGTTTTTTTAGCTGCTACACTAGGTGACCGTTTTTCGGTGATTGTAGGTCGTGACAAATGGATTCCGCAGATGCGGGATCTGATTTGCAGATATGGGCTGAGAGACAAGCTTGCATCTTTTCGGAGTATTGGTTTGGGTGTCTTGGAACTGCAGCAAGATAAGCAGGAGACTGCCGATAGGATCAGACGCGAGATTGAGAACGCTATTGTTCTGGACAAGGCGGAAGTAATAATCCTGGGTTGTACGATGCAGTACGGCTTTTTCGAAATACTGCAAGAGGAATACCAAATTCCGATAATTGACGCGATGCTGGCTAATCTCAAATATACTGAACACTTGCTGGAGGTCAAACAAAAAACCGGTTGGACTTTCAGCCGCAGGGGCATGTATGAACGTCCGCCCGATCAGGAAATGGCGGACTGGAGTCTGATATAGAGGTCTTGCGCATAGTCTGACATAGGACAGCCTGCCATATAGATTAAACTTTGCCGAAGGCGCTCGCAAACCGTACTGCTAACACGACTGTACTACAGAAGGGTTACCGGTGCGGTTTGCGAACGCCTTCGTCTACAAAAAAATAAAGGGTTAGGTTTTGAGAAATAAACAGTCGGCAAATGGAATTAGTGCTATGGTTAGGGTGGGAGGCCGGCAGAATAGATGAAGCTAAATGTAGCGAATAACGGTGTGCAGTCGGAACATCGTCCGGATGCTGAGAGGAAGAATTTGCTTATCGGCATTGATATGGGCGGAACCAATATTGATGGCGTTGTGATCGATGACGGTGTACTGATTAAGTCGGTTAAGCAGCAGGTAGATCGCAGTGACTTTTTCCGCAGTATTTGGGGCTGTCTGCTGGAATTGCTGCAAGGGGTCGAAAGAGAACGGATCGGACGGATCAATCTTAGTACGACGATTTCCACCAATGCTATTGTTGAGAAGCGGCTGTCCGCTGTGGGCTTGATTTTGCAGACCGGGCCGGGTCTGAAATGGGAATTTGAGGGTCTGGGTGATTTTGTCGCTTATCTGTCCGGCAGTGTCGATCACCGCGGCAGTGTGGTTCAAGGGCTGGATCCGGCGGAGTTGACGTCCCTTAGGGCTCGCTATGCCGAGCAGCCGCCGGAGGCTCTGGCGGTAGTCACCAAGTTCTCCACCCGCAATCCCGAACTTGAGCTGCAGATCAGGGATTTCTTCGCCGGTGAGTTTCAGGATATTACATTGGGACACGGCCTGTCTGGTAAATTGAATTTCCCCCGGCGGGTACAGACTGCCTATTTGAATGCGGCAGTGGGCGTGACATTCCGGTCTTTTGTATCCGATCTGCGGCAGGCGCTGGAGCGTGAACAGATTGCGGCGCCGGTATATATTCTCAAAGCTGATGGCGGCACGATAGATCTGGAGGGTGCTTCCGCCAAGTCCGTTGTGTCGATCCTGTCAGGGCCGGCGGCCAGCTTCATGGGTATGATGGCGTTGCAGGAAAGAGGTTTGCGTCAGGTGGAGCCGGGAGGTGAATTTGCGTTTAAAGCTGAACCGGAGGACGGAGTGGATATGGTGCTGATTGATATCGGCGGCACCACGACCGATCTGTTCTTCCTGGTTGACGGTGTTCCTGTCTTTGCGCCGCAGGGCATTGAGATCGATGGGCGTAAAACCTTGGTGCGAGCGATTTTCAGCACTTCGATCGGGCTTGGCGGCGACAGTCATGTTCGCAGCGAAGGCGATATTTTGAAGATCGGGCCTCGCCGTCTGGACAATGCGGTGGCCTATGGCGGCCAATATCTGACACCGACCGATGCTCTGGTTTGCCTGGGGGCACTGTCCGGCAATTATCCGGAGCTAAGCCGGGCGGCGTTAGAGGAGATGGCGGCTCTCTATGGTGATGTGCCGGGGAATGGAAACAGCGAAGAAGTGAAAAGTGATACCGCGACAAGTGTTGTCGGGCGACATGGTCAGAGGGCGGAGCAGTTGGCGCGCGAGATCGTTGATCTGATGTGCCGGACTATAGCCGAAGAAATCCGTGAGACTCTGAACAGACTCAATGCCAGCCCGGTTTATACCATAAAGGAGCTTTTGACGGATAGAATAATCCAGCCGCGGGCTGCCATGCTTATCGGCGGCCCGGCACAGGCGCTGGCTCCTTTTCTGACGCAGATACTTGACTTGCCGGTCACTGTGCCCAGATATGCGGAAATTGCCAATGCTATCGGAGCGGCCCTGGCCAGACCGACACAAGAGGTTAATCTGCTGGCCGATACCGGGCGTGGCAGATTGGCCGTACCTGAGCTGGCGATCTACGAACCGGTGGGCAAAAATTACAATCTGGCCCAAGCCAAGCGCCGGGCTTTGACAGAGGTCAAAAGTACAGGCCAGGCGCTGGGTCTGCCTGATGATCAGATCGAGGCGGAGATTGTCGAAGCCAGCAGCTTTAATATGGTCAACAATTGGTATGAGGTCGATAAAAATATCCGGGTCAAAGCGCAGATCAAGCCTGGACTGCTGACCGGGCTGCGTCTGGGCGCAGGTTGTCTTGGTTCAGATCAAGCATGATAGAGTAAGAGATGATGAAAGCAAAGAATAAACTGGGGCTGATTTTGTTTCCGGCCTTCGATTGGGCGATTGCCAAGACACATCCTGAGCGCGAGGAGCGGCTGCTCTACACGCAGGACCAGCTCCTGGAAGAGGGAATCGAGGATATTGACGGGATTACTTTTATCAATCCCGAGATTGCAACAGCGCACGATATTAACCGTGTCCACTTTTGCTATCCGGATGTGGGTAGTGTGGTGACCGAATCACATTTAATTGCGGCCGGCGGTGTGATGCGGGCGTTCGATGCTGTATTGAGCGGAGAAACGGACAAGTCTTTTGCGCTGGTCAGGCCTCCCGGCCATCATGCGCAGCGTGTTGTTTATGGAGATCGCGGTTTTTGTATCGTTAATATAGAGGCAGTGGGTCTGGAGTACGCCCGCCACAAATACGGTGCCAACAGGGTAGCGATCGTTGATACTGACTGTCACCACGGCGAC
>JAAZGH010000035.1 GCA_012511325.1 Clostridiales bacterium
ACCACTGACTATGCAATAGCCTTTACAGCATAATTGTCTGGTAATTTCGGCAGTAACTTCACGACCATAGGGATTTAGCGATCGCGAGCCGACTACAGCCACACATCTTTCGCGCAATAAAGATAGATCAACACCCCGGTAAAAAAGCAAGGAAATCTGTACCTTTCGATCAGCAAGTTTCCTGGGAAAGCAGGCATCCACCACAGAAACTACCTTTATGCCCTGACTGGCCCAAGTATCAGCTTGACTTAGTAAATTATCTGAGCCTTTATTCTTCAGACATAATCTCAAAAGATCAAACTCAGCTGGTTCATCGGATTTGCTCCTTTGATGCAAAAGATTCCACAGTCGAGTCATCGATCCTGAATATTTCAACAATTTGCATCGAATCCTGTGACTCAGACGGTATTCAAGTGCTGACAGCACCAAAAGTTCTGCCGTCGCTAATCTTAAATTCATAATAGAGTATTCAGATCCAATCTATATTGCATTATTTCAGCCACATGCTCTGTTTTAACGGATAGTGATTGCTCTAAATCTGCCAAGGTTCGCGAGCAACGCAACAGATTATGATAGGATCGAGCAGAAATAGCTTTCTTTTCTGCAAAGTCGCCGAGCAGCTTAATCGCCTGTTTTTCAATCTTCATATCCTGATAATAGTCAACCACCGGCAAGCTGGAATTGTAATGAAAGCTAAGGCCCAGTTCACGTGATCTCTGCTTTTGGATATCATGACAGACCATGATCTGTGAAGCAGCAGTTTCATGTTCAGTGCCAACGGTTACTGTTAAGCTTTTTAGAAGATCATCCCCTGACAAACTTTGCATCTTTACACACAGATTTAGACGATCCCATAAGGGACCGCTGATACGGTGCAAATGCTTTCTGATCTGATTTGGAGTACAGCGGCATCTATCATCCGGCTCCAAGGAATAACCACATCGACAAGGATTGGCGGCGCCAATCAGCAAAAAACGAGCAGGCCATATCGCAAATTCTTTCGCCCTGGCAATCTTGATCTGACCACTCTCCAAGGGCTCGCGCAACAGATCGAGAACTGCGCCGGGAAATTCTGTCAATTCGTCTAGAAACAATACTCCCAGATGGGCAGCTGTACAGATGCCGGGTCTTAAGGGTGAGCCGCCGCCTATTAAGGCAGCGCCGGTAATACTGTGATGAGGAGCCAGAAAAGGACGTGACCGCACTAAGCTGTCAATTATGCCGCCTTTAGACATGGCGCTTTGAATCATAGTAACAGACAACGACTCATCTTCATTCAAGTCCGGTAATAGACCAGGCAAACACGATGCTAAAGAAGTTTTACCACAGCCAGGAGAACCTAACATTAAAAGAGTATGATAACCGGCGGCAGCTATCGTTAAAGCTCTTTTTGCCATTTTTTGACCAAAAAAATGATCTAATCGCGGCAACAGTTGGCTTTTTTTCTTCTTTGCCGCTGCCGGACGCTTTTGCGTCATTTTGACTCCTGAATATATTGTTACAGCCGATTTAAGATCCTCAACACCAAAATATCTAATTTTTTTGACCAGTTCGGCTTCTCGCAAATTGTCGAGAGGTCCCAGAACATAAAATAGCTTTCTTTGCTTATAGATTGTGAGAATACGGTTCAAAACACCCGGAATGCCAAGCAATTCGCCGTTCAAACCTAGTTCTCCGATAATCAGCAATGGCTCTTCACCGCGCGGTCTTACAATTTGGCCGGAAGCCTCTAAAATTGCCAGAGCAAGCGCCAAGTCAAAGCCCGTCCCGCTTTTTTGAATCCAGGCCGGAGCATAGCTGGCAATGACCCTGCCCTCCGGGAACTTGTAACCGCTGTTAATAATTGCAGCTCTAACTCGGTTACGTGCTTCTCGAACGGCAGAATCTCCTAGTCCTGTAATCTCAAACGACGGCAAGCCGGGCAATACAGTAACTTCAACCTCCACTAAAACTCCATTAATGCCGTTAATTCCACAGGATGTAACACTGCTGTACTTTTGCGTCCGCAATTTATCCTCCTCAGAAGCAACTATTACCAATATGCAAGATGATTTAAAACTGCCAATTATAATCAGTACCACAAAAGACAACAATCGGTGGCAATTCACAACAGGTAGTGTGCCTGTTATAATCCTAGGGGGAATCTTCCCATCTAGGATAGAAAAGCTTTTCCACAGTAGCCATAAACTGTAGCTAGATAAAAATATGACATAATAATTGTCGGGGGACTAAATGAAACTGGGAATTGTCGGACTACCCAATGTTGGCAAGAGTACATTGTTTAAAGCTATTACCGGAACACAAGCTGAAATTGCCAATTATCCTTTCTGTACTATCAATCCCAATATTAGTATTGTTCCGGTACCAGATCGCAGATTGGATCACTTGTGTCAACTTTACCAGCCGGAGCGCTGTATACCGGCCGTACTGGAAGTGGTAGATATTGCCGGCTTAGTACGTGGAGCAAGCAAAGGAGAAGGATTAGGTAATCAATTCTTATCCAGTATTCGTGAAGTAGATGCAATTATCCATGTGATACGTTGCTTCGATGGAACTAATATTACACATGTGGACGGTAGTATCGATCCCGTTCGGGATATTGAAACAATAGAACTCGAACTGATATTGTCCGATATAGAATATGTGGAAAAAAGAATCAATAAATACTCCCGACTAGCTAAAAGCGACAAAATTTTCAAAGAGCAATTGGAAATACTCAACAATCTACTGCGCCATCTTGAAGAAGGCAAATCGGCAAACTGTTTTCCTGATTTGTTTTTATTGACAGACCTTCATTTACTAACCGGCAAACCGGTACTATATGTAGCAAATACCGATGAACAAAAGTTAGGAGGTGACTATAGAGAGCTGGACGCTTTACGAAACAAAATTGCTGAAAAGCAGGCAGAACTTATAATCGTCAGCGCCGAGATAGAGGCGGAAATCGCTGATTTGCCTAAGGAAGAGCGCCAGCTTTTCAGTGCAGAGCTGGGATTGTCAATAAC
>JAAZGH010000036.1 GCA_012511325.1 Clostridiales bacterium
GCACTGGACATTCCGGATTGGATTGAGGACACAGTAGCTCTGGTAGCTTCCGAACGAAGCAGAGTAGCCTCAGCATTGTCCGAACTCGGTTTAACCGTTTTCCCGAGTGATGCCAACTATCTTCTGTTCAATTCCCGAACAGCACTTCTTGAACCCTTGTTGTCCAGAGGAATTCTGATCCGTTCCTGTGCTAATTATTACGGTCTGGACGAAAGTTATTATCGAATTGGATTAAAGCGCAAAGCTGAAAATATATATCTACTGGATCAGTTGGCGGATATTCTGCAATCTGAGAGAGAAGATTATACTTGCTAAGATCAAAGCGCTTGACTAGAATTTACAGGATATGCTGAAAACAAAACCAAAGCAAAGCGAACATAAAGAAATTACTATCCCGGAAGAAAAGGGCCTTGCCAGCTGGTTAATCAGATTGCTGAAAGGTGTCTTGATCGGGATCGGAGCTATTTTGCCCGGACTCTCCGGAGGGGTTTTGGCAGTCATTTTCGGTGTTTATGACCATATGATGGTTTTCCTTAGCAGTCCAACCGAGAATTTCCTCAAGCGTCTGAAGTATTTTTTGCCCATCGCCATCGGCGGGATTATCGGTCTGCTGGTTTTTTCAATAGCGGTAACATATGCTTTCGGCTCCTATGAGCCAATCTTTGTCTGTCTCTTTCTGGGCTTTGTAGCAGGCACTCTGCCGACAATTTTCCGAAAAGCCGGAGCAGAAGGCAGAGGCGGGAAAGAGATGATAAGCCTTATTTTGGCTCTGGGCGCCATCGTAACACTTATGTTGCTGGGCGGTAGTTATCTGCCCCGGATCGCTCCTAGCTTTCCGGTCTGGATCGGAGCCGGTTTTCTTATCGGTCTGGGCGTGATTGTACCCGGTTTGTCAACTTCGAATTTTCTGATGTATCTGGGACTTTACGATAAGATGGCTCAGGGAGTCAAAGATCTGGAACCGATGGTGGTTATCCCCATTATGGCCGGTGTGGTGATGACGGTAATTCTATTGGCCAAAGCGGCCACTTGGATGTTTAAGACACATTACTCAATAGTTTATCATATCCTCTTCGGACTGGTGCTGGGCTCCTGCGTAGGAATTGTGCCGACTATTGTTTGGCCGGCATTGCAACCGTCCGGGCTGGATCAGATGGGTCTATCTCTTTTAGTCGCGATTGGTCTTTGCATATTGGCATTTATTTTAGGCACACTGCTGTCTTTTCTCTTCAGTTTTTTGGAGAAAAAATACGAAACTTGATTTTAATACTCGGGTTCAGCTATAATCCTATAGTCATATTTTTTGATTCGGCTGAGGCAAAATGTAGTGAAAGTTCACATCAATGCCACAATCTATCTGTATTTTAATCTTGTAATTACTTGATAGGCAGTTTGAATCAAGATAGAATAATATTGAATTCTAATTGGGATTATTGCCGGTCAGCTGGAGAAGGATATAGATAGCAGCGGTCCGGCAAAATTAAAAAGAGAAAAAATTTATGAAAAAGAAAGACATTAGTCTCTCCGATATTACTTCCTCGCCAATACGCTCCACAGGCATGAGGAAACCAAAGCGCAAGACCTTGCGCCTGCTTCAGCGTTACCGTAATAACGCTCCTGTCGGCCTGGGCAGGCGGGTGTTGTTTCTGGGCTTGCCCACGATAGCAGCTATTCTGGTTGTGGCTGTTCTGGTTGTCCAGATTCAGATTGCCAGGGGACAGCAGACGGATATCAGTTTTGAGCGCCCCGAAAGAAGTTCCATAGAAGTAGATATTCTGCCTGAGCAAAATTTAGGGCGTGAGCTGAACCCGGGTGAACTTATCCAGCTTGATCAGGAAATAGAAGCTGATATTCTTTCTGAAGTAAAAGAAATAGAAATAACAGATGAAGCGTACGGAGAATCTGGGCTGCCGGCTAAGCCGGAAGTGACGAAGGTGGAACCGACGAAGGCTGAACAGACGGATCCGTTGCCGACTTCAAAACCTAAAAAGGTATATGCCAATGCAGTTCTGAACTTCCGTGCCTCCCCTGGTACCAATGGAGCTGTTTTGGGACAGCTGATGTATGGTGAAGCGGTAACCGAACTGGCAAAAGATGAAGGATGGTCTTATGTCAGGACTTATCAGGGTGTCGAAGGTTATGTAAAATCACAATATCTGCAAGATAGCAAACCGGCGCCCAAAGTCAAAGCAAATGAGCCTGCTCCTACAAAAGCCAAGACGAAGAAGACTACAGCCTCGGAAACTACCGCTAAGGTTCCGGAACCCACATCTGATCCGAATATTATCACTACTGAGCCGCCTCCCGAGTCTTTGATCCGTTATGTCAATGTAGATATGGCGAATATCCGCACTGAGCCCAATGCTGATTCCGTGCGGGTGGGCTTTGCCCAGCGCGGCACCGTTATCAGCCTGATCAAAGTAGATGGCGAATGGGCTGAGATCAAGACAGAATCCGGTCTGACCGGTTATATGATGACTAATCTGTTCCAGAAACAAAAAATTGCTAAGACCGAAAACAATATTAATATGGGCAAAGATAACTGGGTAACGGTCAGCTACGGATATTTGAGGGCGGAACCATCAACTGAGTCCGAAGCCATCGGCGATGTCCGCCTTAATGAAAAGGTGTACCAGATATCTACTGACGGCATCTGGTCCAAAGTCAAGCTTGCCAATGGCAATACCGGTTATCTGCGCAATGATCTCTTGACTGCGGTTAAGCCGGAAATTCCGCCGCAGGAGGAGCCGACTGCTGAACCTGCCCCGGCAACGCAATATCGCGATACCAATGTCAACGTCTATGTAACGGTTTCTTATGCCAATCTGCGTGAGAGTGACAGCACTGATAGTTCAGTTGTGGGATCTGCCGTTCTGGACGAAAAGCTGACACAGCTCTCCACCAATGGCAGCTGGTCAAAGATTAAGAAGAGCAATGGCCTGGTGGCATATATCAGTAATGGCATTATCTCAACCACGGCACCCGGTTCAGAAGAGACTCAGACTGAACAACCGGCGGAAGCCGCCTTTAAAGAGATTAACAAAAAGGCCTGGGTAAGTGTTTACAGTGCTAATGTCAGAAAAGAACCGAATACTGTGTCCTCTATTGTAACCAAGCTGGGTTATGCGGACAGCTTTACCAGAATCAGCAGTAATGGCACTTGGTCATATATTGAGACTGAAGACGGTAAAAAAGGCTATATGATTAATTCCCTGATTTCGACCAAAGAGATCCAGAAGCCGGAAATCGAGCCTGAATCGGAAGATCCTGAAACGGATGCCAATGCTGCTAAGAGACGCCAGGTTGTAGATAAAGCCATGAGCGCTTTAGGGGTTAGATATGTGTTTGGCGGTTCGAGCATGAATGGTTTTGACTGTTCCGGTTTAGTTATGTGGGCCTATGCCTCGATTGGCGTTAATCTGCCGCATAGCTCGAACACTCAGGGTCAGTCGCATGTGAAATCAATACCGTTTTCACACAGTGATTATTCCAACCTGCGTTTAGGAGACTTGCTCTTCTTCGGCTACTCTTCCTCAAGGTATAGCCATGTAGGTATATATGTCGGTAATGGTAAAATGATCCACGCACCTAGACCCGGGGCAGTGGTCAGGATTGAAGGCTTTGCCAACCGGTCAAAACCGCTGTTAAAAGTTGGGCGCATTATCAACTGACAGGTTTCCCGGCAAATAGATTTGGACTGCGGATCCGAGGGCAAGCTGTGAGAATACCTTCGGATTCGCTTTATCTGAACATATACAACTGATGTATACTAAGGATGAGAATGAAAAATAATAATGAGTTTAAAAAGCCTGGCGTCAGAAAATCCAGGATCAATAACGACCTGAAAGATCAGGAGTCAATAGAATATTCGCGTCCGCAGCGTGCCGGCGTTGACATCTCCTGGAGTGATTTGGACACAGGTCGTACTGCGGCCGGTGTACACGGGCAGACTAGGCCTGGATCTAATAGTTCTACTAATGGCGGAAACAAGGTCGGACAGAAAAGAACTGTGAGACCGCCCAGCATTCCGGTACCGCCGACGACTATCAGGCAGACCCAGTCATCAATATCTGCGAAAAATCGTACGACAGCTCCTCCGGCAGGTAGGAGTGTCCGCCATGCAGATCAACAGATACGGTCAAAAGCTCCCGCGACCGGTGGCGGACAACCTAATAAGGCTCC
>JAAZGH010000037.1 GCA_012511325.1 Clostridiales bacterium
AATTATGACACATCTGTCTTCTCTGAGGTTGAAGATCTTCGCCGCTATCTGGCTTTTCTGCCCGATGAGCGCAGCAGCTTGCAAAAACTGACTAACTGGTTGACTGTTACGGAACAAAATTCACAGTCTTTTCTGGTATCTGACAATATATCCGTCTATCAAAAAACCGCAGAAGAACCATCCGCTTTTCGACACAAGCATCAAGATACAATCGATCATCTGACTGCGCGTAAAGAGCTGTTGAGCGGAGTCGTCTACCATATCGCCAGATTGCATGCGGCTTATCGCGAAACCTTAATCTCCTTATATTTTGAGCAAAATACCCTGCGCGAAACAGCCGTATTAATGGGTAAGTCGCTGTCAACAGTTAAACGTTATCGCGATGCCGGCCTGGTCGATCTGTTCATGAGACTAAAACAGCAGGAGCTGCAAAAATATCAAGCCAACTGAATTCCGGTTGACAATTTTTACAAACTAATTGCGCAATTGAAACAATTGAACCCGCCTTCTGCTTGAGTCATGATGCCAATTCCGCTATTATAGTCAGGAGAAAGCCGGCAGATGAAGAAAGCAGTGTTTGCTGAGGGCATGCCGGCAACATATGAAGGTATAAATGGGACTACTTTTTTTCAAGAAAAGAAACGACGGAAAAATTGTCAAAGATGAAGATTCCTTAATTAGGATAACACCCTTTATTATGCGCGGACGGAATGAAGCCGCTATTTATTTTGCGCGTTCTTATGATGTCGAGGCAATCCAGAAATTCATTCAGGATAAGCGTGCTGAAGGCAAAAGAATTACTCTGTTCAATGTAATTGTAGCGGCAATGTTGCAAACCATATACCGGCGTCCTAAAATCAATCGCTTTATCGCCGGACGGCGTCTCTATGAACATAATGGCATTTCCATCCTTTATGCTGTCAAGGCCAGAATGACTGATGATGCCCTGGAATCAATCGCCAAAGTCGAGCTTGACCCCTCCGACACTATCTATGATATTGCCGACCGCATGAAAAATAATATCGATAAGATCAAGGACGGCAAACTGAAAACCGATGACAAATTAATCCGTTTTGTTGTTAAACTCCCACGCTCGTTTTTGCAATTTGCTCTCTGGATCGTACGTTTGATGGATTTCTACGGGATTATGCCCAAGGCCCTTATGGATGCAATTCCGCTCTACTCTACCATGTACATTTCTCATCTGGGCAGCGTTGGAGCCGATGCTCCTTTCCATCATCTGTATGAATTTGGTACAACTTCCGTCTTTATTACCATCGGCCGCGTCTATGAAGCACCCTACAAAGGCAAGGATAATCAGGTAGAATGGCGGCAAACCGTCGATTTGAAGTTCTCTATCGATGAAAGAATCTGTGATGGTTTTTACTTAATTAAGAGCCTTAAGGTATTTGATACATTTATGCAAAATCCGGCAGATCTCGAGCATTCTCCCCTATTCCACAAGCAGGAGTATGAAAAACTCCTGACTGAAATCCGTCAGAGGAAAGAAACCAGGGAGGCCGGGGAGCAATCCGGCTAAAATATATCCACACTAATTATCAGTCGGATAACCGCTTCCCTTGTTGACTATATCCCAGATTGAGTCCGGCAAGATACGCCTATAGTAATCATAGTCCAGAATCTGAGCTGAGAACTTCAGCTTATTTCTTACTATTTGCGTTATAGCATCGATATATTCCTGCTCATCAGCCAAGGTTACACCCGGCGCCGGAGTGAATTCCTTGGTCACAGCATTGTAACGCCCTTTATCCGTAATCCAACTGCGATTGACAAAGAATGCCAAAGGTCTGCGCTCCGAGAAAACATCGCTTCCCATCAATAGTCTTGAATCATAGGGTACGCCCATCAGATTATAAATCGTCGGCAAGATATCCAATGTAAAGCAGACTCTGTCAACTACCTCAGGCTCCATGCCATCCACATACATAATCAGAGAGTTGCGATAAACTTCAAAATTTTCTTCCAGCTCAGTACCTGCCAATTGATCATAATCTTCTTTATCCATTTGATAAGGATAGTGGTCGGCATTCATCACGATCAAGGTTCGTTCGGCCATTCCTGACTCGCGCAGACGCTTAAGCAGATACTCCATAGCTTTATCTACTTCAATTTGCGTAGCCATATAGGCCCGTCCGCCTTCATTATAGGGCAGATGCTTAACCGCTTCGCGGTTTTTAGAAGCTATATAGTTGCCGCGGAATGTGTAATTAGCATGGCCGCTGACAGTCATAATATAGGCATGGAAAGGCTCTTTGGCAGTCATCTCGTCAAAGATTTTCTCCATCATCTCCAGATCCGATGCCGGCCAGGATTTTTTGACTTCCAGGCCGTTGCCGACTCCCTTATAGGTATAGCCCAGATTAGGATGTGATTTATCCCGGCCGTAATAGGTATAAGTATGGTTATGCCAGGCTGTCGTATAGTATCCGAGGCGCCTGAGCATATTGCCCGGTACCAGAGCCATATCGTTTTTAGCGGATTCAACCATACTCCAAACACCCGGCTTGGGAGCCAATCCGGTAACGCCTGTATATTCTCCGTCCGAAGTTGAGACACCCCAGTTAGGATTATAAAAATTCTTAAACTTAATGCCCTCTTCCTGCATTTTCCACAGTGTCGGAGTCAGTTCCGGATTGGCAGAATAGGCGGAATGCGCTTCGACAGTCAAAAAAATCAGATTATAGCCCTTGTATTTACCGGTATGGCTGTTGGTTTTGCTCGGTTCAACCTCATTGAAATATTGTGCCATCGCTCGCAGACTGTCATTGCTTTCATTGGCAATAATCTGCTCAAAGTCGATCGGGAAAACTTGTTCTTTCGGTTCAACTATTTCTGATGTTGGCTCTGTCCGACCCGGATCGGTAGCGCCGCTTTCAGTTGGCGGACCAACAGGTCCCGGTTCGGAAGAGTTCTGCGTATCGTCAGGATCCTTGATCAGGATATCCTCCGGCAGAGTCTCATCCACAGGGACAGAAGTACCCCCATCAAATAAAAAGTGTCTGAGATCAATGCTCATAGCCGAGATCAAGCCTATTTTGCTGGAAGCGACAAAAGGGTCATTGGTTTCAAAGTACAGGTCATAGGCGGAATTGACATCGCGATCACCCACATGAATAAATAAGATCGCAAAGGTGAAAGTAACTATAGCAGCGGTTAGGCTAAACAGACTTCTCAGTATCCGGTCAGATTTGTTACCCCGGTTCTTCTTTATCTTTGACCCGGCCAGCCAATGTCCAGGAATTATCCCTTTGTTTTTTAAGAATCTTAGGAGCGGCCGTCCGACAAACAAGACAATAATCGGCAGAAAGGCCAATAACAGAACCGGAGTATTGATCAGGATTTTCCAAAAAACATCACCGGCAAACTCAGCTACCTGCTGCGCGCGTACCATTGAAAACCAGGTAAATAGCGTGCGGAAGAAGGCATTGTAGATATATTGGGCAGCGAAGAATATCAATATCACCAGAAGAGGCACAGCCAGCAGGCGGCGCCACCATCGTTTCGGGAACAAAGTAATAATGAATGTCAACGCGAAAGACAAGCTCAGACTAAACAGGAGATTAATAAATAGCCCCTTAATATCGATGCCCTTATGGACAAAGATTCTGAACCAGAGATCCCACCAGAGCAAGGAAGAAATCAGAAAAATGAAGACCGTCTTCACGCTCATCAAGCCTTTTTCGGCAGGAGCTTTTGCTTTGGTCAGGAACGATTGTCGTTTTCGGGATGGCACTGCAGGCGGTTTTGTCTCCGGATGGCCGGAAACTGCATACGGCTCACTGTAATTAGCGTATACACCCTCATCTTGATAAGCTATGTCTGTATCTTCTTCAGGAAAGTAGTAATCTTCGGCGTTTATTTCATCTTCATATTGAGCATCAAAATGAGATGGCCGGTGGTGATTACCGTAGTCATGAACAAAAAATTCCTCTGAGCTCTCCGGCTCCGAAGCCTGATCATTTTGAGCATTATCCCAATCCGGGATATCCGTAGCATAGCTCTTTTGTTGCAAATACTCGTTAATCAGCCGCTGCTCTTCGGCTGAGAAATTATGATTTTTTTTCATGACGGCATTATATCAATCTCCATTGGCACTTACAAGAATCGCTCTTAATTTAACTAAAAAGAAATATTTCCTTTTGTCCTTTATTATAATTCGATCTGTGATATGATTTTGGTCATGACTGAACCAAATCACAGCAGAGATAGCATTGAATCACTACTGCCGTCGGAACCATTTATTGGCGTTTTTGATTCCGGCGTTGGAGGATTAAGTGTTCTGGCCCAATTAACCCGGAAGCTGCCGGGCGAGTCTTTCCTTTATCTGGGCGACTCAGTCCACGCTCCATATGGTGACCGTCTACCCGGTGATCTGTTCGAGTTGACCGGGCGCATTTGTCTCTGGCTCAAAGCCAAAGGAGCCAAGGCCATTGTCGCTGCCTGCAATACCGTATCATCAACTATTATCTCTGAGCTTAGAGCCTTGGTTGCTCCTATAACTATTTATTCGGTATTGGAAGCGGGTGTCGCCGGTGCTGTCCAAGCCAGCAAATCTCAAAATATCGGCGTCCTGGCAACAGCTACCACAACCGGCAGCAGGTCATTTGAATCCGGCATTAGGACCTATTTGCCGGCGGCCAAGGTAACAGGCATTGCCTGCCCGACATTCGTACCGCTGGTCGAGGATAATAGGATATTTGAGCCTGAGGCAAAACTCTCAGTTGCAGAAATCTGCTCCCGTTTTACTGACCAGGAGATGGATACCGTACTGCTGGGCTGTACGCATTATCCGGCTTTGATGCCCCTGTTGCGCAAATATCTGCCCGACCAGGTTTCTATACTCGACCCGGCTGCTGTATTTGCCGAGATCATTTATAACGATCTGGCCGGAAATGATCTGCTTGCCGAAGGCGGCAAGGGTAATTCCCTGCTGCTGACAACGGGCGATGTCAGACAATTCGCAGCGTCAGGAACCATTCTTCTGGGCAAAGTGCCAGATCCGGTTTTTAGACTGGATAGTTCGGAACTGACCGGCTTCTCCCCGCTCAAAACGGCTCATGGCCGCGCTTTGGCAGCACAAATAGCCAAATCAGAATCGTCAGGGCAGTGTAAATCAAAGCCAGAATAAAGGTGCTGATATAGTTTTTGCTATAACTGTAGAGCAAACTGGTAGTTATCGGACCTAACAAAGTGGCCAGACCGGCGCTTATCTGCAGTATTGAAGCAAAAACGGCATAATTTTTTTGTCCGAAGAGATGTTTCGAAAATGCCGGATAGGCAATTGAGCTGAAAGAAAGACCCAATCCTGAACCGACAGTCAACGGTAAGAGAAAATAAGCATTGTCCGCAAAGATAGCGCTTGTTAAGGCCAGAGTAATCGCTAAAGTACTGATCACCGAGGCTATTTTCAAACCCAGAAATTCAAAGGCATAACCGAGCACAGGTTTTCCGAGCATCAGGAACAGCATAAAGAATGCTGAGACCTGCGCTGCCTGCGGCAGACTATAGCCTATATCGATCAGATGCGGCGACATATTATTAAACAAAGCATTGGTGGATAAGGTAATTAAGAAATTGGCAGATATAAAGACACAGAACTTAATGCTCCGGAAAGCTTCTTTGACCTCCAGGCCGGTCAGTTCCTTTTCCAGCTGCTCCGATTCGAATTTGTCCGAAGCCCCGAAGGGACGCAAGTTCAGATGATAGGGCGTAGCCCTGGTGATCACAAATAGGGTTAGGAACAGGCTGACCAGAGTGATAATACCGAACAAAAAAAGTGTTCGCCGCCAACCAACTGTCGGAATCCAAATCCCGCCCAGATAATTGTATACCATTCCCCCCAAGCCCGATCCCATAAAGGCAAAGCCGGTCGCCATCGATGTTTTCTTTTCAAACCAGTTCTGAACCACAATCGACATTGGGATATAGGTTCCGGTGCTGGTTAAAGCAGCCTGAACCATCACTATCAGATAGTAGTGGATCAAATTATGAATATAACTCATGGCAAAGACGCTTGCGGTCAGCAATAGTGCCGCCAGTCTGATAACTTGCATCACGGGCATCCGTTTCAGAAGAAAAGCGCAGATGAATGCGCCGCCGATACTGCCCAGTCCCTTGAGGGTGGTTGCGATAACCATCTGCGGTCTGGTGGCATTTAAGGTTTCCTGTATCGGCGTGATAAATATGCCGGCCGAATTGCCTGTAGAGCCCCAGATCGCTGCCAGGGCAAAAAACAGCGCCAGTACTGTAATCCAGTGCATATGGGGAACTTTACTTAATTTACTGTCAATTGCCATGGTTTCACATCTATCCTCTGGGCAAATTTGGGCTGCGCTTCAAGGCAGCAATTAGCAGAGTATAGCACTAAATTATTTAAAGTCTAGAGATAATTAGGATCGATCTCAAGCCTTACCAAATGATATAAATCCAAAATCTCCTGCTTGGTAAGCGGGCGAAAGTCACCCACTGCCAGATCAGGGTCGAGCATTAGACTGCCAATGCTTAAACGGCTCAAATATGTTACTTCTCTGCCGGTAGCCAGAAGCATCTTTTTGACCTGATGATATTTGCCCTCGGTAATCTTCAGTTGCACAGCATTCCCAGCCAGGATTTCAAGCTCGGCAGGCAAGCATACAGTCCGGTCTGCCAATCTGATGCCCAGCCGGAATTGTTCTTTGTCGGTATCCGTAAATGGCTTGCCTTGATAGAGCAGATGGTACATTTTTTCGACCTGATACTTTGGGGACATCAGTCGGTGCGCCAGTTCGCCATCTGTGGTGAGAAGAATCAGCCCGGTCGTATCAAGATCCAGTCGACCGACACTGGCCAGGCCTCCCGCTTGAAGCTCAGTGGGAATCAGATCCATTACAACCGGATATCTGCTGTCCTTATGCGCCGTAACAAAGCCCTCCGGTTTGTTCAACATCAGATGGGTATGCTTTCTCAAGGTCAGCATCTCGCCGTCCAGAAGAACCTGAGCCGTGGCGGGATCAGACAAGATAAAACCGTGGTCGGTGATCACTTCGCCGTCAACTTCAACCCGCCCTTGTTTGATCAGGCTTCGCACTTTCTTGCGGGTTCCCAGCCCCAACCTCGCCAGGGCACGATCCAGTCTTAATCTAGTCCGTTCAGCCATTTGCTTTATACCTATAATTTGTGTTCTGTTCATTTATTATGGCAAAAAAATTGTGTCTGAATATATGATTGCTCAAATGTATAACTAAAACAACCTCATATTTTCACTTCTCTGATCTTGTGCTGTGAGATGATATACAATGAATTGCAGATGCAATTGAAAATAATGTCAATAGTATATTTGCAATAGTTTACTTACTGTTGAGGAGAAGGAATAAGGAATAATGGCAAAAATCACTTTGGGAAGAACCGGAATAATTACCGATCGCAACGGTTTCGGCGCGCTTCCGATTCAGAGATGCGACATGGAGACTGCCGTCAAAATTTTAAGAAAGGCCTACGAAGGAGGCTTCACTTTTTTCGATACGGCACGCTCGTATAGCGACAGCGAGGAAAAGCTGGGCCAAGCCTTCGAAAAAATCAGGGACAAGATTTTTATCGCAACAAAGACCGCCGCCGATACTCCCGAAGCCTTTTGGGCGGATCTGGACCAATCGCTCTCTCTCCTTAAAACCGATTACATAGACATTTACCAGTTCCACAATCCGTCCGTATGTTATAAACCGGGGGACGGCACGGGTATGTATGAATGTATGTTGGAAGCCAGAAAGCAGGGAAAGATAAGATTTATCGGCATAACAAATCATCGGCCGAATGTGGCTAACGAAGGCGTGGATTCCGGTCTTTATGATACTCTGCAGTTCCCGTTTTGTTATCTGGCATCGGAAGAAGATGTCGAGCTTGCAGAAAAATGCGAAAGGGCCAATGTGGGCTTTATTGCGATGAAAGGACTTTCAGGCGGCCTGATAACCAATTCAGCCGCAGCATACGCTTTTATGAC
This sequence comes from Clostridiales bacterium, assembly GCA_012511325.1. GTDB lineage: Bacteria > Bacillota > Clostridia > Saccharofermentanales > DTU023 > UBA1046. The sequence goes on from JAAZGH010000037.1 coordinate 7,997, forward strand.
TCAATACAAAGATGTCTTGCCAATCTGGGGAATTC
>JAAZGH010000038.1 GCA_012511325.1 Clostridiales bacterium
CCAGGAATTTGCGCCCCGTCTTGGAAAAAAACGCCCGGGCTGCCAATATAGCTGAGCTGGCCGGCACGCAGCCTCTGCCCGTATGGGAGGCCCGGCTTATGCGCTTAGTCTATAAGCTGAAATACTCCAAACAGGCCAATCGTTAACGAGTAGTTCTTGACCGCGGCAGACCGGAAGTTGGCTCTGAATCAGGCAGATACCCTCGCAATCGTGATATTGGGAGGGCTTTTTTGCGCCAAAGTTTTAGGAATCTACAGATATCTGCCTTGAGTTTATACTTTAAGTTTTCTGCATTTTTGCCTGTAATCCCAGGCGAGAAACGCCGCGCATTAAGCATACGAAGGCGTGATAAATATGTCCCAGCATAATCCTAGACGACAAAACACTGCAAAGTTAGTTCTTTTTTGGTACAATTTCTGGAATTGAGGTGTTGAGGTATGAATATGAATAATCTCATAGTCTGTAAGTTTGGCGGGTCGTCCCTGTTGAATAGTTCCCAGTTCCGCAATGTTAAAGCGATTATGGAGGCTGAGCCGGGGCGACGAGTGTTGGTGCCTTCGGCGCCGGGCAAGGGCGGTGCTGAGAAACATAAGGTGACGGATCTGCTTTTGATGTGCTATCAGCTGGCAAGTCATAATTTACTATTTGATGAAATCTTTAATGTGGTGCGAGAGCGCTTTATACAGATACGTGATGAGCTGGGACTGGCGATCAGGATCGAGCAGGAGCTGGACGGGGTACAAGCGGCTATCGCCGGCGGTGCGGGGTCGGACTTCTGTGCCAGCCGCGGAGAGTATTTGTGCGGGAAGTTGCTGGCGGATTATTTGGGCTTCCGTTTTGTCGATGCTGAGACAGTTATACGGATCAGGGGTGGCAAAGCTGATGTCGAGGCCAGCTCAGTGCTGATCCGGAAGAAAATCGGGGCGGACGAGCGGGTAGTTGTGCCTGGATTTTATGGAATCAATGAGAAGGGTGAATTCCAGACATTCTCACGTGGCGGGTCGGACATCACCGGTGCCATTATGGCGGCGGGGATGGAGGCGTCAGTCTATGAAAATTGGACTGATGTTTCAGGTTTTCTGGCTGCTGATCCGGCAATTGTGGCACATAGCGCGCGGATCAAGTCTATTACCTATAATGAACTGCGTGAATTATCGTATATGGGAGCCATGGTATTGCATGAGGAAGCGATTTTCCCGGTCCGCGATCTAAATATCCCGATCCATATCAAAAACACGAACATACCGGAAGATGTGGGAACTTTAATTGTATCTGACAGTATGGCAGGTGAACGGGAGCAGGTGGTGACGGGTATCTCCGGGAAGATAGATTATACCGTGGTGCGCGTAGAGAAAACACATATGTCGGAGGAACCGAGTTTCTACCGCAAGTTGCTAAGTGTTTTCGAGACGAATGATATCCCGATCGAGCATATGCCGACCAGTATTGATACTATCTCTGTGGTAGTGGCGACCGCATTGATTAATGCCAAGGAGAAGAAGATCCGCGAAGAGATCTCTATTTATTGCGATCCGGATCGGATTGTTTTCGAACACGGGCTAGCCGTAATCGCGGTGGTCGGGCGCGGCATGATTAGCACCAAGGGCACGAGCGCTATGCTGTTCACGGCACTGGCTGAAAATGGTATCAATGTGCGTATGATCAGCCAGGGTTCAAGTGAGATGAATATCATTGTCGGGGTCAGCAATGAAGACTTCGAGAATGCGATCCGGGCTATCCATGACAAATTTATGAAGGGGTAGTGTCGGGATAGCGGACGGGTTCGCAACACTGGATGATTGAGCTCAGCTAAGTTAAGCCTATTAGTACTAAATTGAGATAAGCTCTTGTGGTAAGCTTTTATAGGATAAATATAAATAATAAGGAATTGTAGGAATTTATTATGATTAATATAGGTCTTTTGGGTTTTGGCACAGTGGGTAGCGCAGTTTTTACTGTGCTGGAAGAAAGAAAAGCGGAGATGGAGGCATGTCTGAAGCAGAAAATCCGGATCAAACGGATTCTGGAACGGGATATGGCAAAACATAAATCCTCGGCAGCTTTTCCCCTGATGACGACTGACGTCGCAGATATTATTGCGGATCCGGAGATCGATGTGCTGATCGAATTGACCGGCGATGTTAAAAATATGATCGAGCCCTTGCGGCGCAGCATTTCAGCCGGCAAGCACCTGATCACTGCTAATAAGGCCTTATTATCTAAATATCTGGAAGAGCTGACAGAACTGGCGTCCAAGCACGGGGTCGCTTTCCGTTATGAAGCTTCGGTCGCCGGAGCCGTTCCAATCCTGATTCTGATGAAAAATATCTCCGCCCTCAATGAAGTGCTGGAGATCGAAGGCGTCCTCAACGGCACCTGTAATTATCTATTGTCCCGCATGGAAGCAGGCCTCGACTACGACACTGCCCTGGCAGAAGCTCAGGCCTTAGGCTTTTCCGAAGCTGATCCCAGCTCGGATGTTGAGGGCTATGACACGATGTATAAATTGCGTATTTTGTCTTCGCTGGCCTTCAAGCAACCGGTATTGGAGTCGGATATCTCTTGCACGGGCATTACCGGTGTCACAAAATCGGAAATCGCACAAGCCTTGTCTCAAGGCCAACGTATCAAATTGGTAGCCAAAGCTGCCCGATGCGAAAATGGCGGGATTGTAGCTACAGTCCGACCTACGGCAGTCGAACGCGATCAGTTGCTCGGCTCCCTTAATAATGGTGAAAACGCCATTATATTGCGCACTTCCAATGCCGGCACTCTGACCTTTTCCGGCCTTGGTGC
>JAAZGH010000039.1 GCA_012511325.1 Clostridiales bacterium
ACAATGACGATCGCAGACAAAGCAGTGCCCAATCTGGTCGGCGTCGATATCGGCTGCGGAATGCTTACAACCGAACTGACCGGTCTAACTGAGCCCGATCTCGATCTGCCCCGGCTCGACCGCCTGATCCGTGCCCGTATCCCTTCCGGTTACGAAATCCGTCGCCAGCCGCACGAATTCCTGAAGCGCACATGTCTGGATGATTTGCGTTGCCGTGATGGCGGCCGCAATGACAATAGACTGAAAATGGATCGCGCCCGACGCTCACTCGGCACCTTAGGCGGCGGTAATCATTTTATTGAAATCAACAGAGATCAAACCGGCGCACTCTACCTGGTTATCCACTCCGGCTCACGACATCTGGGACTGCAGGTAGCCCTGCACTACCAACGGTTGGCGGCAAGATTGCAGCCCAAAATGGAGCGGGATCTGGCCTATCTCGAAGACGAGCCCCTCAAAGACTATTTGAACGATATGAAAATCATGCAAGATTATGCCGTCCAGAACCGCAAAGCAATGGCCGAAACTATCATCTCAGGAATGGACTGGCAGACCGGAGAACGATTCACAACTATCCACAATTATATCGATTTAGACACGATGATCCTGCGCAAAGGCGCCATCTCGGCGCGCGCCGGCGAGAAGGTTCTGATCCCGCTCAATATGCGCGATGGCTCTCTGCTCTGCGTCGGGAAAGGAAATCCGGACTGGAATTTCTCCGCCCCGCATGGCGCCGGCCGCATCATGTCGCGCAATGAGGCCAAGCGAGTCCTGACATTACAAGATTTTCGCGACAGTATGGATGGTATCTATTCCACATCAATCCGCCGCGATACCATCGACGAAGCGCCGATGGCCTACAAATCTCTGGATAGCATCCGGGAATATCTCTATCAGACGGTGGAGATCTTGCACCGCCTGACCCCTGTCTATAATTTTAAAGCCAGCGGCGATTAAGAGCGAGATGAGGCCGGGACACCGTCCGGCCTCACTGTCCTCACCCATACAGTCAATCAAAATCACATGTAAATCCTACTAAGACTTACAGCGGCATCACCGTCTTGCCGTACAGTTCATTGATCACTTGGGCCAGGCTGCAATACATCGCTGACAGACCGCAGAAAATCCCAACCGCACCGCCAACTCTGGTAATCTCCGTCATCCCGGTAAAATCACCGACCGATAGCAGGAAGAACAGCGTCGCCAGAGACAAGAACACCACCTGCAGCCCGCGGTTAAGACGTAAAGTGCCAACAAACATCAGCAGTGTGAATACACCCCAGGCCAGCAGATACCAGCCCATACTCGTCAGATCGGCAGGTTCAATGCCAGGGAACGGATTGAACCAGATCAGAATCAAGGACCACCAGAATAAGCCATAGGCCGTAAAAGCCGTAGCCCCGAAAGTATTATTCTTAAAGAATTCCATAATACCGGCAACAATCTGGGCTCCACCTCCCAGCGCAAAACCCATCGCCACAATAACAACCGACAACTTGATCAGACCCGCATTATGCAAATTAAGCAAAACTGTTGTCATCCCAAATCCCAACAGTCCCAACGGCGAGGGATTCGCCACAGTAAAACGACCATTTTCAGAAGACATACACCACCTCCAAAAAATATTAATCCGAGACTTGCCCTATTTTGGACTAAGCCGCCGGATAAAGCAATCTCACCGCCACAGTTCACGGTAATCATTTTGCGAAGGCGCTAAAGAGGACAACATGAATCCCGGTTACAAATTTTGCAGTAAAACACGAGATAAGATTCTTTAATCTCTTTCTGTCATTATCTTAATTTCTGTCTTCTGTCAGGAATTATTCCTTCAGTAATCCTTCTGTGCTTGTCTTCATACATATAAGCATCGATCTTCTTTAAAAAATTGTCTATTGACTCCTGCTTACTTTCGAATGTGCTGTAACCAATTGAAAATTCTATTTTATAAGGTTTCTTTTCTGATTCATTGAACAATGTTACTTGTGCTTTAATGGTGTCAATCATATCTGTAATTTCTTTTTGAGAGCGTATATACATCAAGATGATAAACTCATCACCGCCATACCTGCATACTATCCCTTGATCACCCACAGATGTGCGCAATATCTTTCCGGCTGAAAAAATAGCATGATCTCCTACAATATGTCCGAATCTATCATTTATGCTTTTAAAGTCATCAATGTCTAGCATGATCCCGGCCAGCGCACGGACAGCATTACCTTTTTTGCTATGCAATAATAACTTATTTAAGTACTGTCTATTAAATAATCCAGACAGTACATCTACATAAGATGATTCTTTTTGAACATTGATAAATAATAGAACCAGCCCTATAGCCACGCCAAGCCACATAAGAGAATATCCATACAAGAAGAACTGCAACAGACTCCCGATAATAATTGGAGTCATGAACAGAATGGCAGGCAAAAACAAATACTTATCTACCTTCTTACGGTACGAATAGATTAACACGACCCCAAATACTACATAAAAGTACGTAACAATATATGGAATAAAGAATAAATCAGTTCTTTGATAAACATTATATTTATCAACCACGAAAAATACAGGTGTCACAAAATTTATTACGCAGCCGATTATAATCAGCACGGCAGGTATCGCCACAAAAGGGTATATTCGTTTGATTCTTTCCATATCGGCAAATAATTTATAGTCCGCATATATCGTCCAGGAATAAGCAAAAATACTACTGTTAATAAATAAACTGGTGTTTAGCACCATCAACAACGCATGCCATCCATATCCTGCTTTGCCATCCATAAAGAACCCGACCGATTCAATAAGGCATTGCAGAATATTAACAATAACCATTGCATAGAATATCTTTTCTTCAAACAATACATGACGCAGCGGCTTTTTTGAACTCAACAAAATAATTAATAACAACAGAATCGCTGTTCCATTTGCAATATATATCGCTGGTAAATTAAACATTTCTAATATACCATTCCCTTATATTACTAATTATTTTTATTGATTTCATGTAGTATTGAACAATGTTTATCACACGATATTTCCTAAGAAATAGGGCATCTGTATTCTCCACCAGGGCCAATCGTGGTGAACATCATAACCCCAATAATCTATCC
>JAAZGH010000040.1 GCA_012511325.1 Clostridiales bacterium
ATATGAGCTGCTTGATGGGCCGCCGAGGAGACCTACGCTGGCAGACAAGGCTTTCCGCCGCTACTATGAGTTTATAGACCGACCTGTGCCCGACCGGCGGGTGCATATCGTGCAGGCTAATATCCCGTCATCCAGCGGTCTGGGTTCATCGGCGAGTTTGATCGTGGGCGGGCTGGCGTTGGCTAATGAGAGTGAGCGGCGCCTGGACAATGAATCTTTGTTGGCTTTGGCTACCGACATCGAGGGGCATCCGGACAATGTAGCGCCGGCGCTGTTTGGCGGATTGGTGATCTCAGCTGTTCGGTCCGGCAAGGTCTATTACAAGCGCTATGAGCTTGATCCGAAGCTGCGCTTCATCTGTTTCGTGCCGGAATATACCCTTTCGACTGCTCAGGTGCGGCGAGTCCTGCCGGATACGATCTCGCGCAGCGAAGCGATCGAGAATGTCGCCAATTCAACAATGTTGACGGCCAGCCTGATTACCAGGGATTACGATCAATTATCAATTTTCTTTGCCGATAATTTGCATGAGCCTTATCGCAAGCCCTTCATCAGAGAGTATGAACAGCTGAAATCACTGCAGCAGCTTGAGGGTGTCAGCGGCGTATACCTCAGCGGTGCCGGTCCAACCGTAATTGCCTTGACTTTAGATCCGGATCCTGTAGTAGAGTACGCCCGCGCCCATTTAGATTTTGCCGGTTCGATCCTGACTCTCTCTGTTAACAACAACGGCTACACGGTGAAACTATAGGTATGGATATGAATCGACAGATTAATCATTCTAAGCTTGCGGGCGAGCTGTTTGAGCAGGGCTATAACTGTGCCCAGTCGGTGCTGTTGGCATTTGAGGATATAACGGGGCTGGAACGCGAGATGGCAGCGCGGATGGCATCTTCGTTCGGCGGCGGCCTCGGCGGCCTGGGCGAGGCCTGCGGTGCTTTGACCGGAGCGCTGATGGTGCTGGGGCTCGTGGCCGGCAATACTGATCCGGCTGACAAGCCGGCGAAAGAACTTCATCGCAGGCGCAGTTTCGAGTACGCGGTTCTCTTTGAAGCGGAGCACGGCTCTTTGCGTTGTCGGGAACTGTTAGCTTTACCGGAAGCAGAGGCAGGCTCCGGTCTGACGCAGATCGATAAAACGCGGAGCAAGCTGGACGAAAGCCCCTGTCCCGGATTGGTGATGCGTGCGGCCCAATTGCTGGATGAATTCCTCATCGCCATTTAGCAAAGATAATTCAGATCTCTAGTCTTGTTTATAGGGCTTGGTGATGCCGGTAGCCTGATCAATGTCCAGAGTGAAGAGAAAGCCATTGCCCGGTTTGTCGAGCTGCATCTGTTCGGCGATGGCGTGGGCGATAGAGCTGGTCAGTTCAACAGGCAGGACGATCAGTACGATATCCCGCTCGGTGTCGAGAGGAACGCTGAGGAAGCTGTGGCTGTCATGATGACCGCAGCCCCGGGCGTGGATAATCGTGCCGCCGGTGGCACCGCTGTCACGAGCGATATCCATGACATCATCGGCCAGACCCCTGGCGACGAAGACTATCAATGCATGATGTGTTGGTTTATTCATCTCAAATCTCTCCCTTTCCGGCGCAAGCGGCACCTGGCCGGCAGAATGAATGCAAGACCGGTCGCCCCATCCTAGTCCTCTTCTTTTTCCAAGCCGGCTGCGTGTTCGACGGGGACATAGAAGCTGATACCGCTGCCGGGACGGTCTATCTCGATCGCAGAGGAAATTGTTTGTTGTAGCTTACTGATCTTTGCTGTATCTCCCACATAGAGAATCAATTCCTTCTGCGGCGAAATAGGGAAGTCGAAGACCAGATTGCTGGTTTCGGCGGAACCGAGAGCAGAAACAACGGTGGCGCCGCGGACTTCCTCCCGATAGG
>JAAZGH010000041.1 GCA_012511325.1 Clostridiales bacterium
CATTCAGCACCGGTTGCAAGTCATGCCTGTGGTCGAATTCTATTAAACTTTCCGTTTCACGGGCAATATCTGCGATCTCCAGATTAATTATCGCTGGAACTATCTCTTCATGATCAAGTATAGCTTGCCTCTTGCTGGCCAGGAGCTCTCGTGCAGCTTCCCGCACAGGACCTGCTCCGTATTTTGCTATTAAGACGCAGAATAACTCCTCACTTAGCAGAGCATCTAGTTGCGGAATCTGACGCAACAAAAACTGTTTATCCATAATTCCCTCCGGCAGATTGTCTCATCTTATTCTCATCTTATATAGAGTATAATACACGAGATCAATAAAACTGAAGCCAGTACCAAAAGTCAGCGGGCGGAATATCAAATCGCGGATATGCGCAAATGCTCAAAACAAGTAGATCTTTACGGATTAGGATTAGCCCATAGTTCCAGATAATCCTGGTCCTGAATCAGAAATACTTTTTCCAGATCCGGATTGCTCATAGTGGACGGATCAAATTCACGATAGAAATAAACCCCTGTACCGCAGGAAATACTGATTGTACGTGGTACCGGAGACATTTTAGATTTTTTATCACCCAGTGCTTGCAAAGTTTCATAGAACTCTAGTGCCCCCAGATGAGTAGCAAAGGTCGCCACATATTGCTTGTCATTATCGCAGCTCATGTCTTTATCCTTTAAGGTCCGGGCGGAGCATCTTCCGCCCGGACAGTAAAAATTAGCGTGTCAACGTCAAAACGAATACTCCGCCTTCCTTAGTTTCCGATACTGTAAAGCCTTTGTTTTCTGCAAATCTGATAATATTCTCCCGGGGAGTCGGGTCATCAACTCTTACTTCAATGGTTTCCGCCCCTGAGGCGACAGCATTCCTAACCATTAAGACCGGTTCCGGACAGCTAAGCCCGCATGCATTCAATTGTTTCATATTAATCTTCCTTTCAGATATCATTTACTCCTTGTTATTATGTCAGATCAAACATCCGCTTTGCGGCGCGAATTGGCAAAACCCAGCAACAGAAGCAGTGCTACTGCTACCAGGACTGCTATCCGACCATTTGGCGTCGTGCCTTCACCACTTGAGGCCAACTTAAAGTTATGGCAAAATGCGGCCCCAAGACCCATTCCGATTACTGTGAGTGCTGAATCGACATTGCCGGTTCCGGTTAAGACCAGCTGGCGCATCGGACAGCCGCCAGCCAAGATTGAACCCAAGCCGACAACAAAGAGACCAATCATATTCCATAAACTCTCGGTATGCGCGACCGGCTGGCCTTCCATTCCCAAATTGAAGTTGCCGGTGACCAGATTCACAATCAGAGCTGATACAAAGATACCGATAGTTCCAAGCATCAGGGCCCAGTCGTTAAACATCAGCACATCTCTGACGCCGCCGGCTTGGCAAAGGCGGGTTTTTTGAACCATCATACCCAGTAACAAAGTGATCCCCAAGGCGAGCCAGATCGGAGCCTTAGCCGCACCCGGTCCCTCTTCCGAGAATGCCAGCAACCCAGGCGCTCCTACCAACAAAGCTAAAAACACCACTTGTACTGCAGGCATTATATATCCACCCAGAGCAGGCAAATCATAGGTCCTTCTCAAGCTGAAGCCCATTCTGAGGAACAATGTTCCCACAAAAACTCCGGCCACAAAACCAACGAAGCCGATCCAGGCGTTGAGATCCCCTGCCGCCATCCTCAGCACCATCCGCATCGGGCAACCCAGGAAAACTAATGCTCCGACCATAACCAGAAAGCCGATGGACAGTCTGGTCATAGGTGATGAGCCGCCGCGGGTTTTGAATTCACGCGTCACCAGTGAAATAATGAATGAGCCTAAGATCAGGCCGATAATCTCCGGACGGACATACTTTACTACACCTGCGC
>JAAZGH010000007.1 GCA_012511325.1 Clostridiales bacterium
GGCAGTATCACCAGCAACGGCCGTTCCCTGCGCCTGATTGACCGCATAAGCTCAGGAGAAATTCTGTTGATTATCTTGCCCGAACCCCAGGATCAAACTGCCTTACGACAAGACCCTGAATTAGATATTATCTATCTTGACGACTGGTATGTCGCCATCAATAAAAAACCTGGTCAGGTCATTCATCCGACGGCAACTCATAATACAGGAACCATTACTGATCGCCTTTCAGCTACTCCCTTACATCCAATCCTCAGACTTGACCGTGAAACAAGCGGTGTGATTCTGATCGCCAGAATGGCCTTTGCACATCATTTTACATCAACCAGAAGAATGAAAAAAATTTATCTTGGCCTGGTGCATGGTCGTTTTTCCCCTTCTCACGGCACTCTCACCGGATCTGTCAAACGCAGTGAAGATAGCTTTATGCGACGAGTAATCAGTCCTGACGGTAAGGAAGCCGTCACTCTTTATCGAGAGATTGCCTACTCATCTGATGCCAATGTTTCATTGGTGTACTTTGAACTGTTAACCGGGCGTACTCATCAGATCAGACTGCATTGCTTATGGCATGCTCATCCTCAGGTTGGTGACACTATGTACGGCCTACAGCAATTAAAACAAATTACTGCTGAGCAGGACTATGTAAGACCGGATCTTCTGCCGGAAGCATTGGTTCTGTGCCGGCCGGAGCAGATGATCCCGGATAATATGGTAAATCGCCATGCTCTGCATGCTTCTCATCTGGAGTTCGAGCATGTCGCTTCCCGCCAAACTATCACCATCAATGCGGATCTAACACCTGATCTAAATAATTTGTTCAAACAACTAAATATTGCCACTGCCATCAACTGCAACTAAGCCCCGAACGGTGTGTAAAGCAATTCCCTGATTTGTTGTTTAAGCCCGGGGTCTTGACGATATCTGATCTGGAATTCTGATCCCGCTGCACACTTAGTTTCGTTATGTTCTCCCGATATTGGAACCACAGAATCTATCAGATTGATCGGCGCGTGGAGAGCGGCCGGACGGTTAGAAGACAGAACATGAATCGTGTCAGCTAAAGCTATAGCTTCTTCAACATCATGAGTTATTAATAAAATAGTCAGCTTCAGTTCATTATGGATATTTTTAAGCCATTTCTGCATATTCTCTCTAGTAATCGCATCAATACCGGCGAAAGGTTCATCAAGCAGCATTATTGTGCCAGCGTGCAGATAGGTTCGCAATAACGCAGCCCGTTGTCTTTCTCCGCCAGACAGTTGAGCCGGCCAGCTTCTTTCCAGCCCCTTCAGCCCAAAAGCGGGCAGATGAAGCAAAACTCTCTGCTCAGCCTCCCGACGTGCAATACCACGGATAATTAGCGGCAGCGAAATATTGTCAATAATGCGTTTCCAGGGCAAAAGCAAATCTTTCTGCATCATATACCCTATAGTTTCATTCACTTCAACTAAACCAAGATCCGGTTGATCAAGGCCCGCCAGTATATTAAACAAAGTTGTCTTGCCACTTCCGGACAAGCCCAGTACAGCGGCAAATTCGCCTCGCTTCAGTTCCAGGTTTATATCCCGCAAAACCCACGAATCATGCTTAAAGGCTCGTCCCAGTCCCGTGGCTCTCAATACAATATTTTGTTCTCGATTGTGATTACGGTAAATAGTCATTTGTAAATGCCTGCGCCGGGTCTAAATCACTTTCCAGCACTCCATGTTCCAGCATCCAGTCTTTGAATTCAGACCATTTCTCAAATTTCATTGTGCCCCAGATAGATGCACCATCAACATACTTCGTACTTAGCCACTTTTGGCTCGCTGATACTAGTTCTCTGTCAAGTTCGGGCGCCATCTCCAGAACAGCTTCCACCGCTTTATCAGGATTCTCAATTGCAAGGGAATAGCCCTTGGCCGTCGCCCGCAGGAAGCGTCTGATCAGCTCCGGATTATTTTTAATTACAGTTTCATTGGTAATTATTGTCGGCGAATAAAAGTCCAGCCGAGAATCAATATCCTGCAGAAGAATAAAATTGATGGGGTAGTCCTGTAATTCACAATTAATACCATCCCAACCCCAATAAATCCAGGCAAAGTCAGCTTCAGACTCCATCGCGGCGATATAATTGTTTGCCGACTGATTGATAATATTTATTTTGGCAAAATCGGCCTTATCTTTTGCCATCAAAGTCTTAATAAAAGCCAGCTCTAATTCTGTGCCCCAGCCGCTGTAGGTTTTATTCTCAAAATCATGAGGAGTTTTAATCCCTCTTCCCACCGGAGAAGCAAACCCGGAAGTATTACTCTGCAGAATAGCTGCCACTGATACAATCGGGATTTTTGCCTCTGAAGATCTGGCCTGTAAAACCTGCTCCTGACTGGCAATGCCAAAAGAGGCGCTTCCCGTAGCAACCATCTCAATAAAATTCATATCAGATTCTTGGAAATCCACATCCAGGCCCTTTTCAGCATAGAAACCCTGCTGTTGTGCAAGAAATAGCCCCGAGTGATTAGTGTTGGGAGTCCAATCCAAGGCAAAAGTAATTCTATCCAGTTGCGTACTTGCAAACCCCGTTTCCGTATCATTTCCCAGTACAGCAGACTCATACTCCGGTTCTCGCTTACTAACGGATTCCGTCTGCAAATAGTCGCTGACACCCTCTAGGTCATGGCTCAATCGAGTATCGAACAGCTGCTGATTATTTTGTCCCTGACAGGAAACAGCAGATACTATCATTACAAAAGCAATCAATTTAGTCCAAATGACTCTTGTGATTTTCATTCGTCTCTCCTTGAATTAAAGGTTGTTACTTTTCGCCAGGGCATTGCCAGGCGCTCAACAACAATTACAAAATAGTAAAATAAAAGACTCATTATTATTATCAAA
>JAAZGH010000042.1 GCA_012511325.1 Clostridiales bacterium
AGCAGTTACACCTGCTGTTTCATGCGGCCGGGCAGGTCCAAAATCAGGTTTCCAGACATCGGCTAACATTTTTTCTTTCATACCCTCAAATTCACCTTTGCGAATTTTGGCCAAATTTTCTCTCTCCGGACTGGTTGCCGATTTCCCATAGAGGAAAACCGGTATCTTGTAATCTGCAGCGACAATTTCTGCAACCTCACGTGCAAGCTTAATACAAATTCCCATATCTGAGTTTCTGATCGGCACAAAATGACAGACATCAGTGGCTCCCATTCTGGGATGAGCACCACGATGAACTCTAAGATCTATTTCCTGCTGAGCAAGGCCAATCACGCAAGGAACAGCGCGTTTAAGTCCCTCATAGCTTCCGATAACAGTAACAACAGCCCGATTGTGATCAGCGTCAAGATGGCAGTCTAAGACTCTAATATGTTCATCCTGATAGAAAGGAGCAATTATTCTCTGCAATTTTACAGAGTCCTTCCCCTCACTAAAGTTGGGAATACACTCAATCACCTGCGAAAACATATTGTCCCTCCATCATTAGCTTCAATCTGCTGCTTTCGTTATCTGTCGCATTTCCTAACAAAAACCGGAGTCTGAAATCATTCATTCGAGCTTATTAATTATTATTAATAGCTAGATAATTTTAATTAACGGCTCAAACCAGGGAAAGAGCTATCTGCATCATTTTCGCAAAACCCACTTCTCTCTCTTTGGCAGTAGTCTGTTCTCCCGTAGCTATATTGTCAGAAACTGTAAGTATTGCCAGCGCCTCAGCATCCGCAAAGGCTGCATTACAATATAAAGCATATGCTTCCATTTCAACCGCTATCACCTGCATCGCCGCCCAACGTTGCCAGTCGGAACTATCCCGATTGTAAAAAATATCGGAACTAAGAACATTCCCCACCATAACATCGATCCCCTGCTGTTGACAGAAAGAGTATGCCTTAAAGAGCAAATCCCAGTTGGCCAGTGCCGAAAATGTACCCGGCAAATTAAAATTTTTGGCAAAATTGGAGTCAGTACAAGCTCCCTGCACTAAAACAATATCATAGAGTTTTAGATCAGAAATATATGCGCCACAGGAGCCAACCCTGATCAGCCTCTTTACTCCATAGTTGTGAATCAGCTCATGCGTATAAATGGCATGCGAGGGAATCCCCATCCCGGTTCCCATTACAGAAACTCTTTTGCCCCCATACTCACCGGTATATCCCAACATATTGCGAACTCGATTAAAGCATCTTGGCTTTTCGAAAAAATTATCCGCAATAAATTGAGCACGTAAAGGATCGCCCGGCAACAGTATTGTATCTGCAATATCACCTTTTCTAGCCTCAATATGTGGCGTACTCATTTCAAATCCTCCTCAGTTTTTCAATGCCTGCTCAACAGTTGTCCCGCCAATTTACGGCTAACAGGATCACTAGGCTGGCCGGATAGAAGGCGCGATATCTCAGCAATTCTTTGCTCCGCCTCTAATATTTGCAATTTGGTGCTCGTCCTACCGGAATGCACATTCTTGCTAATCAGATAATGTGTATCAGCTCTGGCGGCTATCTGCGCACTATGGGTTACGCACAAAACCTGACATGATTCGGCGATTGTTTTAAGTTTCTGGGCAATACTATCAGTTGTTTTCCCCGATATGCCGGAATCAATCTCATCAAAAATCAGTACAGGTATCTTATCTACAGACGCTAACACTGTTTTAATTGCCAGCAGGACGCGCGAAGCTTCGCCGCCGGAAGCAATCTGCGCCAACGGCTTAAGCGGTTCGCCCAGATTGGGTGAGATCATAAATGAAACATTGTCAGTACCCTTGTCAGGCCACCTGCTTGCCAAATTATTGTCTCGGTCTGTTAACTCAACTTTGGTAACAAATTGAACATGGGGCATATCCAAATCAAGCAGCTCATTTTTAATTGCCGCATCAAGTTTTTTTGCCTGCATTGATCTCACATTATGCAGTTGCTCCGCAATCTCTTTTAACTCTATATCCAACTGCAGCTGTTTCTCTTTAAGTTTTCTGAAATCTTCTGCACTGGCTTCAAGCCTCTTAATCTCATCTTCCACTCTGGAGGCAAAAGCAAGTATCTCCATTTCATCGGAACCATACTTCCGCTTCAGTTCATTGATCAGATCAATTCTGTCTTGGATCAGTAATAATTCCCTGGAATCCACATCAAGTCGTCTAGCGTAATCCAGAAGCTCAGCTTTGATTTCAGCCATCTCTGATGTCAAATTAAGCAAACGTTCTCGGGAAGCTTTCAGCTTTTGGCTATAATAGGCAGAATAGTCCAAAGTTTCCAATGCTCTTTGCAGCAAAGAGCCAACAGCCTGTTCATCATCCTGTCCGAGAATATGATGAACTGTTTCCAAGTCATGCAGGATGCGTTCTTTTGCCCCCAATACTCTGGCACGTTGTTTAAGGATATCTTCCTCGCCTGCTTTGACATCGGCAGTACGAATTTCATTGCTTTGATAATGCAATATTTCCAGTTGCCTGGCGCGCTCTTGGGGATTATTGCCGAGAGTATCTATAGCTTCAACCGTCATTAGCCATTGCTTGCGCAGTGACTCATAGGTCGCCAATAATGGCTCAATATCAGCTTTGCCATAAGCATCCAGCAACTCCAGATGTTCTTATTCACGAAAAATAATCTGGTTATCATATAGGCCATGTATAGAAATTAGTCGCTCCCCTATTTGTTTAAGATCGGAAAGCTTAACAATATGGCCATTCAGCCTGCACTCGGAACCACCCTGGGCAAAAATTATCCGCGACAGAAGCACTTGGTCACAATCAGATATGATATCTTCGTCACCTGTTGCGCCGTGTTTTATCATTATCGCTTCAATTTTAGCTTGTTCAGATCCGGTCCTCACAAATTCCCGGCTTGCCCTTTGGCCTGTTAAAGCCCCAATTGCATCGATGAGAATAGATTTTCCCGCACCGGTCTCACCGCTGATAACAGTTAGCCCGGGACCAGGAGATAAGATTACATGTTCTATCAGGGCAAAGTTCGTAATCTCTACCCGGGACAGCACGCTCAATTCTCCTCGAAAAAGATTTGACCCATTTGGGGATCAGATTGCGACAGAGCAATCAACTTGGAACGAAGTTCCTGTGCTTTAGCATCTGAAGCAGTAGCAAGAAAAACTGTATCATTGCCGGCCAATGAGCCTAACAGATCACTGAGATGCATCGAATCCAAAGCAGAAGCGGCAGCTTGAGCCATGCCTGGCAAAGTTTTGATGATAACAAAGTTTACAGCTACTTCGATTATAATCACAGCTTCGGAAAAAACTTTCATCAGGCGTCCTGAAGCCACTTCTCCGCTCCGATCCATAGGTACGTATTTCTGTTTCCCTTCCCCTGTTGAAACTTTAACGATACCCAATTCTTTAATATCTCGTGATATTGTTGCTTGCGTAACTTCCATGCCGGTTTTACGCAGCACTTCGACCAGTTCTTCTTGAGTCTCAATGGATCGTTCACGAATAATCTGTAGAATTCGTGATTGTCTCTGACTCTTTGAAGGTTTCATTGACTAATCCCCCTTTTCTGAATCTTAATTGGCAATGTTTCATAAAAATTATCTTCGCCAAAAATAATATAGGGTAGAAATTTGTCTGAGAGATATATATCAACATATCCACCCCATTGCAACGGGACAATGACTCTGCCATCAACAGATACTGTCGCTGTTCTTGAATGCTCAACTAATTGTAAGCGTACCGTACTATTTCTATCAGTGATATATGATCGGTTGTGCAGTGTATGCGGACAGATTGGCGTGATAAGCATAATATCAAGGCCGGGATGCACAATCGGGCCGCCGCAGGACAAAGAATAAGCCGTAGACCCCGTTGCCGTAGCTACGATCACACCATCACCGGGTATCATCTCTACTTTGCTATCATTAATATAAAGATCAACTTTAATAATATTTGACGATACGCCTCGATTCAGAATAACATCGTTTAGTGCTTGCGCCCGCGCATGAACCTTACCTGCAAGATCATAGCACTCAGCACAAAACATTGCTCTTTGAATAATTTGAAAATTACCGGAAAAGAGATCGCTGACCTTAGTCTCGATCTCTTCAGGCAATATTTCCTGCAGAAATCCTACTGAACCAAGATTCACACCAATTCTGGGAACTTGCTCCAGACCGGGAACCCCCATTGAGCTTAAAAAAGTACCATCACCTCCCAAGCTGACAACAAAGTCAGTTTTATCAGGTATCCCCCACTGTAAATTCCCATATTGGAACTGCTCCAAACCATGAGTTGAGATCCAGGCAGTTCCGCCATTGCTCTCTATAGCATCAATCAGACGCAGGGTATATTTCAAATCAGGATCACGACTTACATTCGGATAGAGAGCAAAATGCATTGCATATCACCTATTTATGAATAATTAACGATTCAACTGCCTTTATTATGCCTTGCATGTCCAGACCTGAGGCAGAAAGTAAACTGGATCGTTTGGCTTGGCCTGCCAGCGGATGTATGATCCCCAGATGCTCTGAAATCAATCCATCTACGGAAGAACAAAGTTGTGAGATAATGCTTTCTCCCCAACCGGACTTCTTGATGCCATCTTCAATAACTAGCAGTCGCTTCGTATCCTTAATTATACTAATAATATCATGAATATTACATGAATTGACACAGATAGATGAATAAACACTAATACTTATGCCTTTTCCCCGTAAACAGTCGGCGGCTGCCAATGCAGGGAAAACCATAGGCCCAAGTGCCAAGACAACCATATCTTTTCCAGCTCTAACCTGTCTGATGCAATATGGATCAAATTTATCTGCGGCACGAGACTGTCGATCTATCTCAGCAAGATCAAAGGCCAGGTCTTTAGGATATCTGATCAGCACTGGATTATTTCTATCCAGAGCTATTCTTAATAATGAACGCAAATCATTCGCAGTTGCAGGGGCAAAAATCTCCAAGTTGGGGAAAGGCATCGTCAGTGACAAATCATAGATTCCTTGGTGAGTTTCGCCGTCACCGCCAACAGCCCCTGCTCTATCTACCACTATCGTAACCGGCAAATTTTGCAGACAGATATCATGCAATAGTTGATCCAGTCCTCTTTGTAAAAAAGTGCTGTAAAGGGCTACAAATGGTCTCATACCACCTTTAGCCAGTCCTGCTGCTAATGTAAGGGCATGTTGTTCAGCTATTCCAACATCAAAAAATCTATCCGGAAACTGTGCCTCAAATTCCAGTAGCCCAGTTCCTGAAGTCATAGCTGCTGATATGGCACAGACATCAGGATTGCTTTTACCTAGCTTTGTTATCGTCTGACCGAAGACCTCTGACCAACTAACTTGAGACTCAGTCTCAGGATAACCATTAAGTCCCACCTCAATTTCAAAAGGAACAACACCATGATACTCTGATGGCTTTTGCTCAGCATAAGAATAGCCCCTGCCTTTTTGAGTTATTGTGTGAACCAGCACTGGGCCTTTTATAGCTCGTGCAGAGCGCAGATATCTTTCCAGTTGACAGATATCGTGTCCGTCTACCGGTCCATAATATCTAAACCCCAATTGCTCAAACATCGAGCTGGTTCCATGATAATTGTGAATAATACGCCTGCCTGCACGCTTCAATGACTCAGTGCCTTTAACCCTTAAATTTTCAATCAATGGTACTCGCTGCAATCCGGTCTGCCATCGGCTTGTAAGCGTCAGGTACCCGGGCGCTAAGCGCAAACGTTCGAGATGCTTGGCAAATCCACCCACTACCTGGTCAATCGACATTTGATTGTCGTTCAAAATAACTACAATATCATCTCCGCATTGACAAATATCGTTCATAGCTCCATATGCCATGCCGCCGGACAATGCACCATCACCGATAATAACAACTACCTTCCCGCTCTCTTGACGCAGTTTACGCGCCCGTACCAGGCCGCATGCCGCTGACATTGATGTACTGCTATGACCCGTGTTAAAGCTATCGTATTCACTCTCTGCTGTTTTAGGAAAACCTGATAGGCCTCCTTCCTGCCTGAGTTTTTTGAATTCTTCAGACCGGCCAGTCAGAATCTTCCAACTATAACATTGATGCCCCACATCAAAAATCACAGAATCAGTAGGGAAATCATAGGTAGACAATAGAGCAATCGTCAGCTCTACCACTCCAAGATTTGAAGACAAATGTCCGCCGTTTTTAGCAGTGTATTTAATAACATAGTTACGAAGCCGTACAGCAAGCTGCTCCTTTTGCTCTATAGTCATTGCACTTATGTCCCGTGCTGTGGGCCAACTGTCCCTATCCACTATTGCCATCTTAGTTACCTCGTTCAGAAAGATAATCGTTAAAGGCAATAAAGAAACCGATATCCTGCTCTTTTGCCAGGATCTCCAGCAACTCCAAGGCTTTGCCCTGCTCGCTTCTAATCAATTCCTTTGTCTTGCTCAGACCATAGACCGTAACAAAAGTACTTTTCCGGTCACGTTCATCCTTGCCGGTTGATTTTCCAAGCACTGCAGCATCAGCAGTAAAATCAAGCACATCATCCATCATTTGAAATATAAGACCCCAGATCAAACCTAGCTGTTTCCATAGACCGGTCTCAAATTCAGTAGCTTTCCCCAGAACAGCTCCTGCCAGCAAGGAAGCCGACAGTAATGCGCCTGTTTTTTTATGCTGCAGGTCAGTCAAAATAATTTCCGTCGCCTTAACTTGCTCTAACTGCAAATCCAGACATTGCCCGGCGATCATGCCTCGACCACCGGCAGCTTCAGCAATAAGCAGCGCAGCCTGAATCTTTTCTCTTGCTAAAGCAGATGAGTTTGATATATTACGCAGCATAATCTCAAAAGCGGCTGTTAACAAAAGATCACCCGCCAAAACAGCTGTGGCTTCTCCATACTTCTTATGACATGAAGGTTGCCCTCGTCTTAGGTCATCATCATCCATTGCCGGCAAATCATCATGGATCAACGAATATGTGTGAATCATTTCAATTGCCGCCGCGAAGGAAAGATAATCTGATTTTTTTACACCATATAGTTTGGCTGCTTCTATCAGTAAAATTGGCCGGATACGTTTGCCACCGCCCAACAGGCTGTATCTGGACGCAATAGCCGCACTATTTCCCGAGATTTCAGTATAGGTCAATATATAATTCTCCAGGAAGCTTTCAATATCTATCCGGTGCTGAAGAAGCACGGCATTAAAATCTGATTTAAGCATCTGGAAATTCGACCTTAGTTTCGAT
Source organism: Clostridiales bacterium (assembly GCA_012511325.1). Taxonomy (GTDB): domain Bacteria; phylum Bacillota; class Clostridia; order Saccharofermentanales; family DTU023; genus UBA1046. Next base: position 7,262 of record JAAZGH010000042.1, read on the forward strand.
TAGCTTTCCCTCGGGTCCTAACTGAATTTTGCTGATTTCCTCAGTCAGCGCCGACAATTTCTCTTCGCAGGCTTTCGCCAAAGTTACACCTTCTCTGAATAAATCAAGTGACTCTTCCAGTGGCGCATCACCTTTCTCAAGGAGATTGACAATCTCTTCCAGTCGTTCTACAGCTGACTCATAACTTAATTCAAATTTTGTCTCATTATTACTCATAGAAATTTTCCTTTCTCCTTCTCAATCAGGAAGGCTCTCCGCCTGTGAATTTTCTAATAATTCTAAAGTATAAAGCTCTTTGATGCCGGCATCAGCGATTCCATCCGCCAAATAAATGCGGATATCAGCACCTATAGTCAGCTGTTCCAGTGAGCTTATTGCTCTGCCGGTTTTGAGACAGCTCAATCTGGCATAGCCTCTTCTAACAACAGCATTGGGATCTAAAGCCAGGAGTTTAGCAGCAAGTTTGTCCAGCCGTAAACGTTCCCGGGATAGCTTTTGAGATATATTCGCTCTGAGCATATTCTGCCCTTTATCAAGCAGAACCGATCGGTTTTGCAGTATACTTAAATATGACTTTCCCATCCTGTCTTTCAATCTGGCAATTCGTATGGGTTGATTCGCAGATACAGCATTCAGGCAGATATGCAAACGCCAACCGAATAACTCCAACTTTTGTGGCCGTGAACTGATCAAATAATCACCTTGTGTCAAGACGGGACGCTCAGTCAAATGTTTTAATTTACTATCCGCCAGAGCAAGAGCATGTAAAAGCAGCATCTTCATTCGATTGCAATACATATCCATATTCGCCAATAAATCAGACTTGCGGGGCAAAACCAGTTCAGCAGCAGCCGAGGGAGTAGGCGCTCTCAGATCAGAAACGAAATCGCAAATTGTATAATCTGTTTCATGACCAACGGCAGAAATAACAGGGATTTCCGAAGCGGATACTGCCAGAGCAACCTCTTCACTATTAAATGGCATCAAATCTTCAAGCGATCCGCCACCGCGGCAGATAATCAGAACATCACAGTCAGTCTCGCTATTAGCCAATGCCAAAGCAGCAACAATTTCCTGGATCGAGGAAGATCCTTGAACCGACACCGGAAAAATTTTAATGACAAAGCCAGGGAATCTCCTGCGTAAAATATGAACAATATCTCGGATAACTGCTCCCTCTAAAGAAGTAACAACTCCAATTCGTTGAGGCAGATAAGGAATTTTTTTCTTCCTCTCATCAGCAAAGAGGCCCTTTTTCTGCAAACGGTCTCTAAGCTCAATAAATTTAGCATACAGCAGCCCCTCTCCTGCCCGCTCCATGGATCGGACAATTATCTGAAATCTACCACCTTGTTCATAAATAGTGGCATATCCGGTTATACTCACATGCTGCCCATCGACAGGCTTACAACCAAGATTTGACATTGCCGATTTAAAACAAACACAACTAATCTGAGCCTTGCTATCCTTGAGTGTAAAATAATAAAGACCAGATATATAAAGTTTGCCGCCGGAGATCTCACCCTCTACCCGGAGGGAACTTAGCAAAGAGTCCTGACTTAGAATCCTGGCAACATACTGATTTAATTCGCTGACACTAAGGATTGTCATCATTGTCATCCTCATCAGCATCAGTACTTTTGCGCCCTGCTAATGCGCTATCTCTTTCTATACTACCCAAAACAGCATTAATATACGATCTAGATTTTTCGTCACTATATTTGCGCGCCAGAATAACAGCTTCAGAAATAGATACTGACGTTGGTACATCCGCTAAATATTTCATTTCAAATAGCGCCAATCGCATAATGGTTAAGTCTATACGCGGCAGACGCGAAATAGCCCAACCGATAAGCCGCGGTTCTATTTCTTGATCAAATTCCGCTTTATGCTCAAGAACACCGGTTACTATCAAATCAAAAAAGTCAGTATCCGCTCTGGATAAGCGCCATTCATCTAAAAAAAGTCGTCTTTGCAAGATATAGTCATCAGGTTGAATTTCCAGGCTGTATAAAAACATGAATGCACGTTCGCGCGCTAGTTTACGACTCAATTCTAACCACCCCTCTGTATAGATCAGCGAAATCTGCCGGGTGGAAATAATCTGTCAAGTAAGGATCTGATCGCATCCGGTTGACTGAAATATTTCGCTCCCACATAATATCCCACAACACCGAGAATCAGAATAAATAACATTCTAAAAAAGCCAAATAAAACCCAGAGTAAACCGATTACAAGCCCCACTACCGCACCGGTAAAACCGGGACTGTTACGCGCAAAGCCATCACGAATAATTTGCAATAAATTCCTGGACGCCATTTCCGCTGTCCTCAGCGCTCAACGCGAGCTGCAATGGCTTCTACGCGATTTACTTTAACCTGAACATCAGAAACTTCAATGCCTGTATATTTCTCAATGTCTTTTTTCACTCTCTCCTGCAGGCGAGACATCATCAATGGCAGTTCAACGTCGGAATAAGCCATTACGTTCATAGTCACCGAGATCTTCCCGCCTTTATAAGGTGAAACCCAGGCCTTGGCTGATTTGACTCCTGACTGTGATGCTTTAGCCGCATTCAATGCTATATTCTCTATGGCATCAACACCGATATCAATAGCGCCTATTTCATTTAAACGTACCCTTTGCTTTCTCATCCTGCCGGTCAGGATCGTAACGACCATGACTGCCAGAGATACCAGCACCATAATGAGGCAAGCTATCATAGCAACTGTTTTATAAGGTTGCTTTTGCGCTATATCAATTATGGTTTCAATCATTCCCTTGAGAACGAATTCATTGGAAAGCATAAGCAAAATCAATAAAAAAAATACAGCCAATATAAAGGAAAAAGCTATAATAATAAATCGATTAACCCTATTCATCTTACAAATTGTTCCTCATCTAATTCTGTCCGGATACCAATATCGGAAACCCCCATTACATGGACATCTACGGCTTCAACATTAAGGCCTGTGTACAGCTCCACTTCCTCTTTGACATGTTCTTGAATAGACCAGGCAACATCCGGCATCACATAGCCAAATTGGATAATTGGATAAACAGTAATGGAAACAGCATCCGATCGGTCGCTGCGGAATGATACTCTGACTCCTTTACCTTCATGGCTAACGCCGATAGATTCTTTCAGGGAAACAATAAGTCCCCGATCAAGGCTGTCAACACCTTCCGTAGCCATTGTAGCTTCCGCCGCATACTGAGCCACGAAGCCTTGCGACATCGTACGCTCACCTTTAATTGAGTAGCGATTCGTTTCTTCAGACATAATATCAGGCACGTTCCATATATTCGCCGGATCTGGTATCTATGCGTATGATATCGCCGCGATTGATAAACAAAGGCACTTTCAAGACGGCACCGGTTTCAACCGTGGCGTTTTTATTGGCAGTTGTGGCGGTATCTCCCCGCACGGCAGGCTCACATTCAGTAACTTCAAGCTCAACAAAAGTCGGTGGTTCAACCTGGAGAATTTCTCCACTCCAAGATACTACACGACAAGTCATTCCCTCTTTGAGAAATGTTATACCCTCACCCAGAGTTTCTTTGGCAATTGGTATCTGATCATATGATTCAACATCCATGAAATATAAAAGATTGCCATCGGAGTATAAATATGACATATCGCGGCGACTAAGTTGAGCTTGCTCAAATTTTTCCGACGGATTAAAGCTTTTTTGTACAACACTGCCTGTCTTTAGATTTTTATAAGTTGTGCGTACAAAAGCTGAGCCTTTGCCCGGCTTTTCATGCTGGAAATCAATAACTTGGTAAATCTG
>JAAZGH010000043.1 GCA_012511325.1 Clostridiales bacterium
GCAAGGTCGACTTGCCGGCGTTCGGCCGGCCCGCGATCGCAACTCTGAGACCCTCGCGCACTACCTTGCCGCGGCCATAGCCCAAGGCCAATTGCCGGATCTTATCGCCCTCAGATGCCGTGTCGGCCGCCAGCTGTTCCAGTGCGGGAGGGGTCTCTTCCAGCTCGGGAAACTCCAGAATAACCTCGACTCTGGCCATCAGTTCATAGAGCGCGTCGGCTCTGGTTCTGATTTTCCCGGACAATTGCCCTTTCAATTGCTTAAAGGCAGCCTGCACCTGGCGGGATGCTTCAGCGCCGATCAGATCCATCACGGCCTCAGCCTGAGACAGATCCATTTTGCCGTTGACAAAGGCGCGCTTGCTAAATTCGCCCGGTTCAGCCAGGCGAGCGCCGACAGAGATCAAACTGTCCAAAATCGCCTGCTTAACAGCCGTTCCGCCGTGGCAGGATATCTCAAAGACATCTTCGCCGGTAAAAGAATTGGGAGCCTTAAAGCAGCTGAGCACAACTTCATCCAGCCCGGCCCATGTTCCCACTGCCGTGGTATAGCCGGCCATTTCTGATGGCCGCAAGGGAGTTATCGCATAAGGTTGAAACAAATGATCGCAGCATTCCGCTGCTTGCGGGCCCGATAAACGCAGAACCGCCAGGCCACTTGCTCCCGGCGGTGTTGAAACTGCTGCGATGGTATCAGTTATCGCCTTCGTTATCATCCCAATAATCTTCTTTCTTTGTCTCCGGCTCTTCACTCGTTTCAGGTCCTATGACAATACAACGTATCGGCTCATAACCTTCGCTCCAGGTCGTAATACCCGGGTAATCCGCAAGAGTGAGATGGATCTCGCGCCTTTCCGCCGGTGTCATTGGCTTAAGCCTAAGCCTTCGGTTTTCATTCAGTACACGCTCGGCCGAACGGAGAGCGAGATCATGTAATTTCTTGTTTTGACGCCGGCGATAGCCCGCAATATCCACAATAATCCGCACATGCTCGGCAGTATGGGCATTGGCAGCCAAGCTGGTCAGATATTGGATAGCCTCCAGAGTTTCTCCCCGGCGGCCGATAGCGGCGCCGAGATCCTCGCCTTCAACTTCAATATGCAAGCTACTGTCCTCATCCAGCCAGGACGAGATTCGTCCATGCATACCCATGCCGCCCAGAACCGCTTCCAGATAGTCCAGTGCCGCATTTTCCGCTATTTCAAGGTCTGTTGCGCTTTTGGACTCGCTTTCCGGCTCGCTTTCCGTCCCGGCTTCGGGAGAAATTTTTTCTTCTTCAGCAATAATTTCCGACTCGGCAGTAGGCTCTGTACCCTGTCCTGCCTCCTCATCAAAATAGATCCTGATACGCGCGGGTTTTTTGCCGAAACCTAAAAGACCTCCGCTCTCACCTTCATCCAAAACTTCAATCACTACATCGTCTGCGCTTAGATTTAATTCGGACAGGGCTTCGGAAATAGCAAGATCAACCGTCTTGCCGGTTTTTTCAATAAAACTACCCATCTATTGTCCTCCCAAGCGGAAAAGATCTCGTTCTAACGGCCTTTTCCGCGTTTTTTACTCTTTGGCTCCGCATCGGCCTCTTTGTTTTTTTCCGCAGTGGATTTTAGCGCAGGCTCATCTGCTTCCGCGCCTCCCGCCAGCAGGACTCTGGCCGGCTTAATATACATATGGTAGCTGATCAGAGACTGCACAATGAAGATTACATTAGACATCACCCAGTACAGTCCCATGGCAGAGGGCATCGTAAAGACGGTGAAGATCATCAGGATCGGCATAAACCACTGCATATATTTCATGGTTTTCTCAGTGGGATCCGCCACTGCCTGGCCGGCTTTGGCAGGATTATTCTTGGCGCGTTCAATTTCTTTTTTCGAAGGAGCCGGGCGCAAAATATTCAGGCGCGAAAAGCGCATATTTAAGCTCATGGTTATAATAGTCAGAAGCGGCAGAATCAGCAGAGGCAGTTCAATTCTCCAATTAGGGCCAAACCAGTCCGCCGGATTATAGGATGGCACGCGCCCCAGATCCATACCCAGAAAGCTGGTATTAACCAATTGATCCGGTCGCAACCAGCCCTGATTGACCGATTCGGCCAGGGCGCTGGCATTATTGGTCAGAATATTAATAATCGGCAGATCGTTTTGCGCTGCGGTTTTGATCGCCGCCTCACTTAACAAACCCTTTCCGGCCAGAAATTCCGCAATCTTTGTGATATTCTCCACTGAGACCTGGCCGACATATTGCAATGGCGCACGAATAATGCGCCAGATCGGCCAGATGATAATCAGGGGAATCAAAGAGGTAAGACAGCCGCCGTCCATTGAGACTCCATTATCCTTCATGAAC
>JAAZGH010000044.1 GCA_012511325.1 Clostridiales bacterium
CCAGAGGTTTCTGCGCTGCTCCTGCCCATGCTTTGCTGGAGGCGGCTGCTCTGGTGAAAGCCGGGGTCTTCAAATGTGTTGCTGTGGTCGGTGGAGGTTGTACGGCAAAATTAGGCATGAACGGAAAAGATCATATCAAGAAAGAAGTACCGATTCTGGAAGATATGATCGGAGGCTTTTGTGTTATTATCGGCGAAAATGATGGCGTCAATCCCGAATTGGTAACCGACTATGTGGGACGCCACAGAGTGGGAACAGGATCCGCTCCGCAGGCTGTTATCTCCTCTTTGGTTACAGATCCGCTGGAAAAGGCAGGATTGGGTATTCTTGACGTTGACAGAGTTTCTACGGAAATGCAAAATCCGGATATTACCAAACCTGCCGGAGCAGGCAATGTTCCCGAGGCGAATTACAAAATGATCGCAGCCTTGGCAGTTATGCGCGGCGAATTAGAACGTCCCCAGATGAAAGACTTTATTGCCAAGCATGGAGTAACCGGCTTTGCGCCTACTCAGGGGCATATCCCCTCCGGCGTGCCATATATTGGCTTTGCCCGTCTGGGCTTGATGAACGGTGACTTAAAGCGCGTCATGATTGTGGGTAAGGGGAGTCTGTTCCTGGGTCGTTTGACTAATCTCTTCGATGGAGTGTCCTTCTTGATGGAGCCTAATCGTGGTGTGAAGAAAGAGGATGATAAGGCGGCCGACACGGATGAGATCCGTCGCTTGATTGCTGAATCAATGCGCGATTTTGCTCATAGTCTCATGCTCAAAGCTGAGCAAGAAGTGTAGGTGGCATATGGCAGACAAAAACTATTTAAAAATTGCTCAGGTTTTTCAGGATATAGCTGACGGCCTGGAAACTGGCTCCTTTGGTAAAAGGCCTACGATTGCCGTAACCGGACATGGTTCCGAACATGGCGAGGAAAATGTCATGGCGGGTGCTGTTGCGGCGGCTGCTAAAGGTATAGATGTAGTCTATTTGGGCACGCTGCCGGCCCCGGAGGGATCAGGAGTTGAATCAATTAGCACAGCATCGGCAGATGAAGATCTGGAAGTGATGGAGAAACTCCTTGCATCCGGACAGGCGGATGCTGCGGTTGCCATGCATTATGCTTTCCCGATCGGCGTGTCTACGATCGGCTTAGTCGATACGCCGGCCAAAGGCAGGCAGATGTTTCTGGCCTCAACAACAGGTACCAGTAGCTCCGATCGTGTTTCCGGCATGGTGTTAAATGCTATTGCCGGTGTGGCTGTGGCTAAGGCGGAGGGCAAGAGTGATCCGTCCGTCGGTATTCTCAATCTGGACGGGGCCAGGCAGGTGGAGAGGATTTTGAAGCAGTTGGCTGACAAGGGTTATAAGTTGACATTCTCGGAATCGGCCCGCGTTGATGGCGGTTGTGTGCTGAGGGGCAATGATGTGCTGCTCGGTACCCCCGATGTGATGGTGACAGATTCGTTGACGGGCAATGTGCTGATGAAGCTGCTTTCGGCCGGTTCCAGCGGCGGGGTGTATGAAACTTCGGGTTATGGTTATGGCCCGGGTGTCGGTGATGGTTATGAGCGGATTGTTCTGATCGTATCGCGGGCATCCGGAGCACCGCTGATTGCGCGAGCGATTGAGTATGCCGCTGCTATGGTGAAGGGAGATCTGCCCGGCAGAGTAGCCGAGGAATTTGCTGCGGCGAAAAAGGCCGGTCTGGAGCAGATGCTCTCTGAACACAGGGCTAAATCAGCTCCGCAGGCAAAGCCTGAGGATGATTTTGTCAAACCGGAGAAAGAGATCGTCACCGGCGAAATTGCCGGCGTTGATGTTATGGACTTGGATGCTGCTGTGACCGCTCTGATGCGGGCGGGTTATTATGCCGAAAGCGGCATGGGTTGCACCGGCCCTATTATCCGGGTAGCGGAGGATAAACTGGAAGCCGCGTATAAAGTATTGCTTGAAGCAGATTTTGTGACGGAGTAAGCAGCTGTCCGGGAACGGCTGCTTACTGCGACAGAGAAGCGGTATGCAGGCGGACAGCCTTCGTAAAAAAGCCCTAAGAGGGCGGAAAGGAAATTGACATGTCGGATTTTTGCAAATTGACAACTCTGACTGAAGCTGGTGGCTGAGGAGCTAAAATAGGACCGGGCGTCCTGTCAGATCTTCTGGCCGGTTTGGACCAGATCGCAGATCCCAATTTGCTGGTGGGATTCGATACCAGCGATGATGCGGCAGTTTATCAGATCAGTCCGGAGATTTGCCTGATTCATACACTCGATTTTTTTCCGCCCTTAGTGGATGATCCGTATGAATTCGGTCAGATAGCAGCGGCCAATGCCCTCAGTGATATTTACGCTATGGGTGGTAAGCCGGTCAGTGCTTTGAACATTGTCTGTTTGCCCTCAGATCTGGATCTCCCCAGTGCCAAGGCTATCTTGGCCGGAGGCAACGACAAGGTCTTGGAAGCGGGTATTAATATCTCCGGCGGGCACAGTCTAGCGGACAAGGAGCCAAAATACGGCTTGTCTATCACCGGGATTGTCCATCCGGAAGAGCTGATTCTGAATCGGGGGGCAAAGGCAGGTGACTGCTTGGTGCTGACCAAGCCGATAGGATCCGGTGTATTGTCC
>JAAZGH010000045.1 GCA_012511325.1 Clostridiales bacterium
ACATTGATCTAAGGGAGGAAAAATTATGCTCTGTGACCATTGTCTTATCAATGAAGCAAATATACAGATGCGCCTAACGCGCAATAATGAGACTACTGATCTCAATCTCTGCCCGGCCTGCGCTGCCAAGATGCAGCCCGGCAGCGGTGCCTTCCCGCCCCTGTTTGACTCCTTTTTCAGTCACGGCTGGTCCGGCCCTAATCTGATCGGCACAGCGCTATTCGGATCGGAAGCCGGCAGGCAGGCGGAACCGGTCAGGCATTGCTCCCATTGCGGTCAGAGTTATCAGGATTTCCGCACTACGGGTCTGCTCGGCTGCGGCCACTGCTACGAGACTTTCCGCCCCTGGTTGGAGCAGGTGCTGAAACGTGTCCAGAGGGACACCAGGCATGTCGGCCATTTGCCGGGACAAGCTGATCAGTCCCCAGCCGTGACGAAGGCGCCGCCGGGTCGCTCGGCGCGCTGTGCCGGGACACCATCCGCTGCGGAGCCGGAATCGGCGGATCGGCTGAGCATACTGCGCTCGCAGCTGGCAGAGGCGATTCAGGACGAAGATTATACACTGGCTGCCGATCTGCGCGATCAGATCAAAGCTACGGAGAATAAGGCTAAGGACGCAGAGTCACCGCCGGTACCGGGGCAAGACGGACAGGAGCCGGCGGCGGAGCAGCCGCAGGCGGATTAGTTGTTTAGGAGATAATTATGGCTTGGTATATTGAAGCGGGACCTCAGGAAAATATTGTATTGTCCAGCCGCGTCAGAATCGCCCGCAATCTGCAGGAGCTGCCCTTCCCCAACCGGCTGAACCCGGAACAGGCGGCGGAAGTAGAGAAGCGGATCGAGGATTGCTTTCTTGGCCTCTATCCCAGCCGGTCCCGGGCGGACTGGAATATCGTCAGGCTGGCGGAACTGGAGGATATGCAGCGTCTGGCGCTGGCTGAGAAGCACTTGCTGTCCAGGCGGATGTTGGAGCCGGGCTTAAACAAGACGCTGATTATCAGCAAGGACGAAAGTCTCAGCATGATGATTCTGGAGGAAGATCATCTGCGCATTCAGGCCATGCGCGCCGGGCTTGATCTGGAGCAAGCCTATCGGTTAGCGGCGGATCTGACCTGTAAGCTGGAGGAGAAACTGCCTTTGGCCTGGGATGATCAATTCGGTTTTCTGACAGCCTGTCCGACCAATACCGGTACCGGTCTCAGAGCATCGGCCATGCTGTTTTTGCCGGGATTGATCCGCACGGAGCAGATCAGATATCTGACAGATATTCTGGGCAAGGCCGGCTACGCCGTTCGCGGCAGCAGCGGTGAAGGCAGCAAAGTCGAAGGCTACCGGGTCCAGATCTCCAATCAGATGACGCTGGGGCTGGCGGAGAGTGAGATTTTGCAAGATCTCAATCATCTGGTCAAAGATTTGATCCAGAAAGAACAGGAAGCCAGACAGCAGCTGCAACGGGCGGATAGCGCCGGTCTGGAAGATCAGGTCTGGCGGGCCAAGGGCATTTTGGAGAATGCCAGGCGCATCAGCTGTGAGGAGGCCTGCGGTCTTTTGGCTGAGCTGAGATTGGGAATCGGTTTGGGGATTATCGAGCATATACCGCTGATTTCGTTGAACCGTCTCGATGCCAATATCGGCCCGGCCAGTCTGCAGCAACTCAGTGGCAAGCCGCTGTCGGCCGCGGAGAGAGATCAGGTCAGAGCGCGATTGATCCGGGATGAGTTGCTGGGCGCAAAGCGTCAGACGAAATAACGGCAGTATTTGACTTAATGATAATAATGGCAGTCCTGCGGACCGCATCAGGGACGACAATCGGTAAGCGCCGGTTGCCCGACCGGGTGGAGGTCTGAGAGGGGAGCGCCTTCGTTATAAAAATTGTCAGGAAAGGGTAGGAATAGATAGATGATGATAAGATTTTCAAGGAGAGCAGGAACCGTGCTGGGTTTTGCCTGGCAGAAAGCCAAGTCTTACCAGTTGGATTATATCGGCTCGGAGCATTTGCTGGCCGGTATTCTCGAGGAAGGCGGTCTGGCGGCTTCGCTATTGAATGAGGCGGGCCTGACTTCGGAGCTGGTGGATAATAATCTGACCAGTCTGGCGCAGCGCGAGCCGGTGGAGCAGGAAACGCCGGAGGATCTGGACGGCAATATGCTGATCAATATGATGACACCGCGCACAAAACAGGTGATCAATCTGGCGGCGCGGGAGGCTCAGGCCCGAAGATCCAATGTGATCGAACCGGAATATCTGCTGCTGGGGGTTTTGCGCGAGGGGCAGAGTGTGGCTGTGCGCATTATGCAGGCTGCCGGGATTTCCAGCCGCGCGCTCTATCAGGCGGTGCGCCAGATTCTGGCGCCTCGCGAAG
>JAAZGH010000046.1 GCA_012511325.1 Clostridiales bacterium
AAACAGCACATGCAGAAGCTCAAGAATAAATGGCGTAACCCCTGGCAGAAATACTGGGAACAGGGTCGGTATTTATCGACCTGGCCTGCTTGCAAGATGTTAGTTTGGTTAGGACTCATTAGTGTTCAGCCTCATTTCTCGGCTGCACTTATTTTTGCCATTATTGTATGTGCGATGTTTTTATTTGCCGGTCTGCAACGGTCGGTATGGATATCGGACTCCCTTCAGCTTGTGGCTATTTTGCTGATTCTGGGATTGTTGCTACTTATCATGTTGCCTTGGTTTACAGGCATGAGCAATAGTGATTTTCTATCCCGAAGATTCGCCCATGTCTTCAGGCGCTTGGATACTTATCAGGATCCGGTCAATGCATCCGACGATGATATTATGCAGATCAGACAGGCACAGATTGCGCTGGGATCCGGCGGATTGACAGGAGTTGGCCTTGGCCGCAGCGTACAGAAGATGAACTGGTTGCCGGAAGCTCATAATGACTATGTACTGGCTATTATTGGAGAGGAACTGGGCTTTCTTGGTACAGCATTTATTCTTTTGCTATTTGTAGCTTTTATGTTTCGCGGTTTCAGCGTAGCTCTGACTGCGAGAAGCAGAGCTGGTCTGATGATTGCCGCCGGATATACTTTTTTTCTTGTCCTGCAGGCGCTGATCAACTTCGGTGTAGCTGTTAATCTATTGCCGGCTACAGGTATTTCTCTACCTTTCTTTAGTTCGGGCGGTACGGCAAATGCCTTTTTTATATTCGCGGCAGGCATGATTCTGCTCGTATCCAAATGGGATCAAAAAGAAAATCCTGAATTGAGTCATATCCTTGTCAGGGAACGGCGCGGACAGCAACAGAGCGTTGCTCCAAACTTGATCCAGCGGGAAGCAGGTACAGGTAGTTGAAGCGGGGGACATCAAAAAGAAAATTCACCATGTTGATCGGAGCCGGTGGCACCAGCGGACATATTAATCCTGCGCTGACTTTGGCTAACTATACCAAGGAACAGAACCCTGAGGCGGAGATAATCTTTTGCGGCTTAAAGAACAGCCTGGAGGCGGAAATTGTCGCCAGAGCAGGCTACAAACTGGAATACATCAGGGCAGTTGTTTTGCCTTCGCGCGGCAGTCGCAAAAAAATGCGCTGGATGCGCGAGAATGTCTCGGGAATCCGGCAATGCATGAAATATATCAGACGATATAAACCTGATATTGTTGTCAGTACGGGCGGTTTTGTGGGCAGTCCTCTGGTTTTTGCCGGACTGTTGTTAAGAAAACCGGTATTACTACACGAACAGAACGCTTTACCGGGTAGATCCAACCGCTTTTTCGGTCCTTCTTGTAAAGCTGTCTGTATTAGCTTTGCAGAAAGTGTCAGATACTTTAAGAGGAAGACCAGAACTGTACTGACAGGAAACCCGGTATCCGCGGACTTCTTTAAGCTGACTAAAGAAGAGGCGCGCTGCAAGCTGAACATTGATGAGGATGTATTCCATGTTGTGCTGATGGGGGGCAGTCTGGGTGCCAGGTCACTAAACAGTGCCGTAGTTGATCTGGTTGAGTCCGGCAAATGGGCTTCTATGATTGAAGAATATCCGAATCTGTTTCTGACGATCAGCACCGGTATGCAGCGTGGCAAAGAAATTTGTAAACAACTGTCAGAGGTGCCCAATATCACGGCAAGCGAATATCTTTATGACGGTCTGTCCTGGATGGCCTCGGCTGATCTTTTTGTTGGCAGAGCCGGGGCAATGACTTGTGCTGAGTTGGCAGCACTGGGCGTGCCTTCAATTTTGGTTCCTTACCCGTATGCGGCGGACGATCATCAGACTTTTAATGCCAGAACCTTAACAGATATTGGTGCGGCATTGATGTGTCGCGATCAGGACTTTTCTGCTGAATATATGTATAGCCAGATCCTTATCCTTATAAATAATCGCGCGGGTCTGGCGGCAATGGGAAAACAAGCCAGGACAAGAGCTCTGCCTAATGCCACAGCCAAGATTCACGACACTCTATTGCAGGTGATCAGAGATGGCGGGAATTAGGCGAAAAAGCAAAAAGAGAGAAAACATTTCCTATCCGCCTTCCGGATCTAATGCGGACAGACGGCAAACGAAAGTGGCAGGCAAAGTCAAAAAATCTGTAAAATCTTCGCAGGCGAAGCGGACCGTTACCGTTGATTATCCGTCCGAACAGAAGCGGTATCCAACAGACGCCGCTACAAAAACCGGGCTAAGTCTGTTCGCAAAACTCTTCGCCTTTTTTGCGATCGCTTTAGCCCTGGTTACATTGATTGTACTATTACCTGCCTTTAGGCTGGAGTACGTTGAGATAACAGGCAATGTTGATGTTGCGACAGAGGATCTGCTGTCTGCAGTGGATTTCAAGCCTGAACGTCACGCCTTTCTGGATTTGGGTCCCGGCCTATTCAATTACCTTACTTTGCGTTATGGTTCTTTGGAAACAAAGTTGCTGCAGACTTTCCCGGAACTGGCATCAGTCAAGGCCTGTTTCTCCTGGCCATCGAAAATCCTGATTCAGGTTACGGAACGGGTTGAGACGGCTTGTATCAGAAATGGCTTACAATATGCCTTAGTTGACAGCACAGGGAAGGTGATTCGCCTAGTCGATTCTCCTCCGGAATATTTACCGGTGATTGAAGAATTCAAGAGTCTGGAGCCAATGACACCCGGGAGACAGCTAAATGAAGATGAGATGAAGTTGCTTGAGATCAGCACGGAAATTACAGCGCAACTAATCTTGTCGGATAAAGCATTTCCCGAGTCCAAATCGCTAATTGATTTGACTAAATCAATTAGCCCGCAAGTCAATGGCTTTGCCACCTTGATTCTGCAATTTGACAATGAAGCGATCTGGCGAGTTAAAGTCTCGGATGGCCGCAGTTTGTCGGAAGCAATCAGGAAACTGCATGAAATGACCGAGAGCAAGAAATTACTTGATCAGGGTTCCGGGCAACTGGATTTGACAACGGATATGATTGTGTTCAGGCGCGATAATCCCTGAAGTGTTCGGACAGGAGGACGAGATGCTGCCTTTAATCGGATTGATAATTGGATTGATGATTGGACTGGTATTGAATTTTCAAATTCCTGAGGTATGGTCAGTTTATGTTGCCATTGTGATCTTGGCGGGTATTGATTCGCTGCTGGGAGGGATCGAAGCTGCTTATCGCAAGCGTTTCAGCAATGTTCTCTTTATAACCGGTTTTACCTTGAATGCGGCGACTGCGGTGGCTTTGACAGCTCTGGGCCAGCAACTGGCGTTTGATTTGAGCTTAGTTGCTGTCTTTGCTTTCGGCATTAGGATTTTCAAAAATCTGGGTCTGATTCGCAGATACTTTATCCAGAGCATCCAAAAGCGCATAGCAGCGTCCAAAACAATTAAGTAATAAAGAGGTAATAACATCGCTGGGCAGAACTGTCAGAAGAGGGGTGAATTCTTGGAATATTTTCGCCAGAGATGTCATTACAACGAAACAACTGCGTAATATTTATTGACAACTTCGGAATTAAGTCTTGTAATGATAATTATTATAGTGTAAAATTAGTTCAAAAATTATGCGAATACTGCTCCGGATGTATTTTGACCGCAACAAAGTTGTAATATTGTAATGACAACTCTGTAAGATTAATCGGCATCCGGCCGCTTTCGAAAGGAGTTGCTGAAATTGGCTGATTTTCAACTGGGATTTGGTATGGATGACGATCTATATGCTAATATCCGCGTGATCGGAGTTGGCGGTGGAGGCTGTAATGCCGTTGACCGCATGATCAACGATGGTGTACAGGGAATAGAGTTTATAGCTGTGAACACTGACCATCAGAGTCTGGCCAAGAGCCTGGCATCTAAGCGCATTCAGATCGGGTCAAAAGTTACCAGAGTTTTGGGGGCCGGAGCACATCCTGAGACGGGGCAGAGGGCGGCAGAA
>JAAZGH010000047.1 GCA_012511325.1 Clostridiales bacterium
ATCTCATGGGGCAAGCCAATCGCCATTAGCACATGCGAAGGATCCAATGAGCCGGACGTACAAGCTGATCCGCTGGAACACATATAACCCAATTGGTTTAACAATAACAGGATCGATTCACCTTCAATAAATTCAAAGGACAGATTTATATTGTTAGGCAAGCGCTTTTCATAATGGCCATTTAATTTTATATACGGTATCTTAGCCATCAGCTCTCCGATCAATCTGTCGCGCAGAGCAGTCTGGCGCTGAGCTTCTTCGGGCAGATCCATAAGGGCAAGTTCCAGAGCCTTGGCAATAGCGACTGCGAAAGCGGTGTTCTCAGTACCTGCTCGAAGCCTTTTTTCTTGCGCGCCACCATCAATCAGATTTGCAATCCTAGCCCCTTTTCTTATATACATGATCCCTATGCCTTTAGGTGCATAAAACTTGTGTCCTGAGAAACTCATTAGATCAACGTCAAGTTCATGAGGTTTGACCGGTATAGCACCCAATGCTTGTACGCCGTCCGAATGGAATAAAACCCTCTTCTCTTTGCAAATAGCCGCTATGTCTTCAATTGGCTCTATTGTGCCGATCTCATTATTTGCCATCATAACTGATACAAGGATCGTATCAGGTCGAATTGCAGCTTCAATTTCCTTAGGGTCAACCAAACCATAGCCATCAACATCCAGATAGCTGACTTCATATCCAATTTTTTCCAATGCTTGCATACTGTGCAAAACGGCATGGTGCTCAATTTTGGTTGTGATCAGATGTTTGCCTTGTTTGCGTTTGGCAATGACTGTGCCTTTGATGGCCCAGTTATCAGACTCAGTACCGCCGGAGGTAAAAAATATCTCATCCGGCGAAACTCCAAGCAGTTCGGCAATCTGCTCTCTGGCAGCCTGTATGTGTTGATGTGCTTCTGCACCTTCATCATAAAACGAGGAGGGATTGCCGTATATATTTTCTAAAATTGGCAACATCACTGACAACACTTCCGGACGTATTGCAGTAGTTGCCGCATGATCAAAATAGATCCTTTCTGTATTCATCGAAGATCTTCCTTATATTTAATAAGAAGTGTAAAGAGTATTGAATCTTTACCTAAAGAAACATTAATCCAGGTATTGATTGCTGTTGGTAACTCGCGTTACTTAGGCTCAAGTTTGCCTTTACCCGCTATTCTCAACCTTTTTACTTCATCGAGCCAGGCTTTCACCTTTACCTCATAACCATTGTCCGAAGGTTGATAGTATCTGCCTTCCTCATATCCCTCAGGCAGAAAACTTTGATAGGATACCGCCTGCGGGTAATCATGGTCATATTGATATCCGATGCTATAACCTAGTTCTGACATGCCCTGAATAGGCGCATTGCGCAAATGAAAAGGTATTTCCGGGATGTTGCCCGCCCTAATATCATCAAGCGCTCTATTGATCCCCAGATAGCTACGGTTAGATTTGGGACTGGTTGCGATTGCAACGGCTGCCTGAGCAAGTATCAATTTGGCTTCCGGCAGTCCAATTGCTTGAACAGCATGATAGGCAGCGACTGCCAGAGGTAGCATCTGTGGATTTGCCATACCGACATCTTCAGCTGCACAGATCATAATACGGCGAGACAGAAAGCCAATATCCTCACCTGCTTCCAGAGCCCTAGCTATATAATATAAGGAAGCATCGGGGTCACTGCCACGGATAGTTTTAATAAATGGGCTAATTGTATCATAATGATTTTCGCCGGTTTTATCATATTGAGGCGCTTTTTTCTGCAGACAATCCTGCATTATTTCAAGATTTATCGTAATTCTATTATCAGCTTGTTCAGTCGTAAGAACAGCTAATTCCAAAGCGTTGAGGGCAACTCTGGCATCCCCGCTTGCAAGCGCTGCAGCAAATTCTAAAGCCTCAGCTGAAATATCAATGTTCAAAAAACCGAAACCCCGATCAGGATCATCGATTGCGCGCCGCAACAGGCAGATAATGTCATTATTGCTTAGAGGGTAAAGCTGAAAAACGGTTGATCTGGATATCAGGGCCTTATTGACTTCAAAAAAGGGGTTTTCCGTCGTCGCCCCGATCAATATTAAGGTACCACTCTCTACATGTGGAAGCAGAGCGTCTTGTTGAGCTTTATTGAAACGGTGAATCTCATCTATAAAAAGAATAGTTCTTCCTTCAGGAGTTATTAGTGGATTTTCCGCATCAGAAACAATTCTTTTGATATCCGCAACGCCTGAGGTAACAGCATTCAGTTTTTGAAAACGGTGACTTGTTGTTTGAGCAATCACTTTGGCTAATGAAGTTTTACCTGTGCCCGGCGGTCCAAATAAAATAATTGTGGATAAGCGATCAGCTTCAATCATGCGTCTGAGCATGCGCCCTTCAGCTAAGATGTGAGATTGTCCGACAACCTCCCCTATAGTCCGTGGGGCCATACGGAAAGCCAAGGGTTCACGCCTGGCGTATTTATACTTGTCATCAGAATTATTAGAGATTAGCATATAGAGGATAGCGTTCACACAAACCAGCAACTTCACTGATAATCCGGTCTTTCTTGGCACCGTAGTCATATATGGCATCGGTGATTAGGCCTGCAATCAAATCCATATCTTGAGTATTGAGACCTCTAGAAGTAAGTGCAGGAGTCCCAAGCCTCACACCGGAGGTAATTCTAGGTGATTCAGTTTCAAAAGGAATCGTGTTTTTATTGCAGGTAATGTTTACCTGGTCAAGTCTGTTTTGCAATTCTAAACCTGTAATTCCCGACTTACGCAGATCAAGCAAGAGCAGATGGGTATCAGTCCCGCCGGAAACAACATCAACTCCCCTGCTTAAAAATCCATCGGCCAATGCAGCTGCATTGGCTAACACACGCTTTTGATAATCAACAAAATCAGGTTGCATAACTTCATTAAATGCAACGGCTTTAGCAGCGATAATGTGCATCAACGGACCACCCTGTGTACCGGGGAAAACAGCGGAATCTATTGCCTTAGCATGTTCTTCTTTACAAAGTATAAGTCCCCCTCTTGGTCCACATAATGTTTTATGGGTGGTAGAAGTTACAAAATCTGAATATGGAACAGGATTCATATGTAACCCAGCTGCTACAATACCTGCAATATGTGCCGCATCAACCATCAGTAGCGCACCGACTTCATCAGCGATTTCACGATAAGCTTTGAAATTAAGTGCTCTGGGATAAGCACTGCCGCCGGCGATTAACAGTTTAGGCTTAATTTTTTTAGCCTTTGACCTCAGCGCATCAAAATCAACTTGGCAGTTTTTAGGCGAGACATGATAGCTATGAGACTCGAAAAATTTGCCGCTGATATTTATTTTCATACCGTGCGTCAAATGACCGCCGTGATTCAAATCCAGTCCAAGAATCCTGTCCCCGGGATCTAAAGATGCAAAAAATACTGCAGTATTAGCCTGAGAAC
>JAAZGH010000048.1 GCA_012511325.1 Clostridiales bacterium
CTCTTAATCTGTTGCAATATCGGTATCACATTGTCCCTCATTGCTGTCGCCCTGTCCTTTTTATGTTTGAATGCCTATTGGACATTGTCCGCCGTTACAGTCCGGCCGCCCGCTCAAAGCAGCAAATCCTCATCAATTATTTCCACGCCGCTTATAATATCTTCCTCCTGCAATAGCAGTCCTTTCTCAATCCTCATGGCTCCATAAGGAATCTTTTGAGTTACCGCGATCCTATTTTGCCGCATCAGTTCCAGCATGGCCAGGAAACCTGTAGCCTGTTCCATCTTACTGGAAGAAGCAGGCGGATACAGTTCATGAAACCAGACTTTTTTCTTGCGCCAAACCTGCCTCAGAATCTCTTTGACTTTATCCTTGATCGATACCCTCTCCCGTCGGAGCAGATAGCGGACATTTTGACGCAAATCATGGAATTTGTTGCGATTTCTGGTTTCCAGCGTCGCCACCGCTTCCTGGAACTTGGCAAAATCCAGGCTGTCTTCAACATATTCCTGCGTAATGCCCAATCTGGCAGGGGGCTCCGGCAGTCTGAGCACAGAGTCGGCATAAATTTGATGGAGTCGGCTGAGTTCTGCCGCCAACAAACGGCAGTGCCTGTAGCGCAACAACTTTAACACCAATTCATCGCGCGAATCATCTTCAGCTTCGGGCTCAACTTGCTTGGCGGGCAACAGGCTATACGATTTAAGCTGCAAAAGAGTAGCCGCCATGACCAGAAATTCACTGGCCAGATCCATATTCAAAGTTTCAAGCTCCGACAATACAGCGAGATATTGATCGGTAATGTCCGCTATCGGAATATCGTAAATATCGATCCGGTTTTTTTCCAGCAGATCAGATAGCAGCTCAAGAGGGCTGTCATAGGCGCGAATATCAATCTTTGTTGTCAATCCCGTCATAATCCGCTATCAGAACAAAGCCTGCCAAATCGCTTTAAAGAGAGCATCCAAAGGTGTCTGGATAACCCAGGCCAAAGGATATAAAATCCAGCTCATTACCTTAGAAATAATTCCTCTGCCAAAGAAAACCAAGATTAAAAACGCCATCCCGATATAGTGCTCATACTGCATGATCTTATAATAAATGCCGGATGGCAGTACCGCTCCGAACACTTTGTAGCCGTCGAGAGGCGGCATTGGCAGCAAATTAAAGACTGCCAGTCCCAGATTGGCCCAGAACATCAAAAACAACAGTTCCAAAATCACACCCACAAAGCTCATGGTATCGAAAATAACCGCACTGCCCTGATTGGCCAACAGATATATCGTTTGCACAATCAAGAATGACAGATAGCTGACAATCGCCAAGAGAATATTAGAGAGCGGACCGGCCAGACTTACCATCATGATGCCAAAGCGCATACTGCGCTTGTGGCTGAAGCGGGCAGGATTGATCGGCACCGGCTTGGCCCAGCCGATTCTTCTCGTAAGCAAAAATACCAATGAGCACATAGGATCCAGATGCTTCAATGGGTTTAGAGTCAGTCGGCCGAGATCAGCCGCAGTACTGTCACCCATCTTATAGGCCATCCAGGCGTGAGAAAACTCATGTAAGGAAAGCGATAGGCTCAACACCAGTATTGACATGAGCAGTCCCCTGATATCGAAATCCCCAAATAAAGCAGTCAAAAGCAACGACATCTTCTTCTCCTTAAGCAATATCTAATACGCATATTTCTATTGTCCGCCCAGCAGTTCATCATAACCCTCAGTTGAGTAGCGGTCGGTTCCCTTCAGCCATAAGGCCTCGCAATTCTCCAGTTGCGCCAACATCTCTTTACCATCCGGATAGGACATATTTAACAGAGCCGTGGTAATGGCATCAGCAGTTGCCGAGCTGGGGGCAACTACAGTCACGGAATCAAAGTACTGTGAGGGCATAAGCGTATCCGGATCAATAATATGATGATATTTTACACCGTTCACAGTATAATATCTTTCGTAAACTCCGGAAGTAACAATCGCCAGGTCAGATACCTGCAGCACATCAATAATCTGTTCCTGTGCATCCAAATCGGGGTTTTTAATGCCAATCCGCCATTTCGCGCCGGAGTCAGCCTTCACCCCTACCGCCCGGATATTGCCGCCAAGAGAAATCACAAAGGAATCATAGCCTGCCTCGATGGCGTGCTGAGCCACAAGCTCACAGGCATAGCCTTTGGCGCCCGACCCTACATCCAGGCTCATATCTGGATCTGTCAGGAAAACCGTACCTGCCTCTTTATCGAGCTTTACCCGTCTGATATCGGTATGTTGATTGGCCAGCTTCAGCGCATCCGGATCAGGCAGCACGGCTGTGGCCGGATCATCTATCCCCTGCATGCGCAAATCATGCCAGATCGATAATACCGCGCCCAAAGCCATATTGACCCTGCCGTCGGATATATCATTTGCCCATAAGCATTGCTCGAGAAAATCGATAATTGCCGGGTCCACCGGTACCGGCTGCTTGCCCGCCTGTTCATTGATAGTACTGATATTGTTAATGCCGGGATAGGAATTGTAAAAATCAAATAGTTTATGGTAATGGTCAAGATCCTGCTTTACCAGCGCCGCAAACTGCTCAAAAGCGGCTTCGTCTTTCGTATAGGCTATCAGCGTCGTGACCGTATCAAAGGGACCCATTATCGAC
>JAAZGH010000049.1 GCA_012511325.1 Clostridiales bacterium
ACCAAACCAATTTATCGGCCAAATACGAAATATGATTTTCCCTACTATTAGCTCCTGTGAAACACAGCCTACTGCGGTATTACGGGAATCCACCGACACGGACCGGTGGTCTCCCATTACAAAAACCCTACCATCGGGCACTTGATAAGGTAGTTCGATATTGCAATCTCCAAAGGCTTTTTCATCAAGATACGGTTCATCCAACAGAGTGTCGTTAACGTAGACATTCCCATCCTTGTCGATATCCACCCATTCACCGGATCGGGCGACCACTCGTTTTACCAGAATTTTGTTGTTGTAATAAAATGAGATAATATCGCCGGGCTCGAAGTTTGATGTTTTCACTGAAACGATAATATCGCCATCTTGCAATATCGGTGACATGGAAGCTCCATAAATCTGCAGAACCGGAAGCCATAGTGTTGCCACCAAAATTGCAATAGCCGCCACAGTAATCAAGGTATAAATTGTACTTCGAAGCACAGAGCGATAGCGTTGTTTATAACGTATCCGATTTAGTTCTGCCTGAAGCTCCGGGATCGTCGGTATAGGCTTATTTTCTTTCTTTCTCATGTGTTCCTATCCCCGCATTTTGGTGGCGGTACAATTGCTGCTAGTTGTGCAATAAAGTGTGCTTATCAACAAATTTTTCGCTTGTATGCAACTTTTTCAAGTTGCACACAACCAATACATTGCTGCAATTTTTATGCAGTATATGTATAACTTCCGATCCAGATTAACACCGTGCAGAAAGCAACTTCAATCCGTGACAAAAAGTTTCACGCCCTTTTTACGAATTTAGGGCGTGAAACTTTTTGTCACGGGTTATTGTCTTATTTCTTATTTAGGGAATTCTTTTATGCAATTATTGATGCTAGAAAATAGTACCAGTATAAACGGAATCAAAATAATGATAAAAGGCTTGGGCAAGTTCTTGTTTGACTACTTCATTAGCAAGCCTGGTTAAGCGATAGCACTTATTGATATTTGTCCTTATCAGCAGCGTGTGCTTCGGCTCGCTGTAAACCATAACATTCGGAACTGCAAAATCGGTTGACTTATCGAGGACGAGCATATTCTTACCGGAAAAGCTATTATACTTCCTGTCAATGTCTTCTAAAAAGTCATTTTTATATTGCTCAAGCTGCATCACACCGCCGTGTACTTTGACAAAGCCGTATTCATAGGCGTTGCTTAAGGCCTTGGCCGACACGATAAAACGAGAAGCCCGGACCTTATCTTCATGAATGAAGGAATGAACAAAACCCCAGGTTTCATACTCAATACTGTCGATCGCATTTTCTTGGTACATTCTTTCTCTAAGAGCCTGGCTACCCATATACAGGTGGATATGCGGCAGGTAGACATAAGTGGGCGCCTGCTCCTCTCTATTCGCTAAGACATCTATAAAGTCGGTAAACTCTTCTTTGACCAACATGGCTTTTTTACGACCGGAAAAGACTGCTTCCAACTCCTGCGAACTCAGCTGGCTTAGCCTTTTATTACAGCAAAAATACAGACTCTCCGGTTGATCCGGTTCCGAAAAGCCAAAGCCATTGAGGGCATAGCCATATGAGAAAAGAACCGTACTTTTAGTTTTATCCGACTCATATATTTCAATATCAAAACCTGGTATTTGCGAAATAAAGCGCAGCAGATTGTGAATATATAAATTAGAGCGTCTGCTGTCGCATTTGTAATTGATAAAATCCTCATTTAATACATAGTGCAATCGAACGTAGATCGGCCGCTCGATGCGGAAGTCAGTCCGCTCGCTGAGCAAAGACCAAATATTATCATTAATGTCGCCGTCATAATAAAAAGGAAAATCCTTTTCGGCTGTCGTTGTGTACTCCAAGGCGTATTGGATGAGCGATTGAAAGTCACTGATCCGCTCGATCTTTACTTTCGTTTCATCAGCAGCATTTGTCAGGATATCCTCCCAAATTTTCAGAACTTTGCCTGCCCCAAGGTCTCCCTCGTGCACGCTATCTTCCAGAGTATCCAGGTAATTATCAGCTACTTCTAAAATAAATAAACCATTGTCTTTTTGCATCTTTAACATACTTTCTTTACTGTTTTATTATTTCCACATCTGATAATAATCAAGATGTCTTCATATTTAAAGTAGTGAATCTATTCTTCACAGTCTTTTCCTCGTTGTTATAATAACCTTCACAGGGCAAATTTATTATTTTCAATAAAGCGCAGTTCGGCAAGGTAACTGTGGACGATCCTGGCCAGAGCGGCATCATTTACCTTGTTAAAAAATCGACCTTTATTGTGGGTGCCTGTTTGATTCGTTTGCAAATAGAAGGCAATCTTGCTATCTGAGTAGATGACTATCGATGGGAGACGATCAACATTAGCTATATGGTTCGGGATAATGAAGACTTCGCCCCTATCCTTCTTTTTGGCCAACAGAGTATGTATTGTCTCGGCATAGGCTGATCTGTCGACATCACTTAGCTGAACATAGCCCTCGAAGGTCTTAACAATGCCGTCTTGCAAAACACGGTGAAGACCTGCTTCCGGTATCAAAAGGATAGCTTGTTGCAGTTTATCCTTCTCGCTTAAACCGGCAAAAGTTTTGCAAGCATAATAATCTGTCTGTGAAACGTGCTTGGCAGCGAGCATTTTTTTACATAGCTCCTGGCTTGCCCAGTGCAAGGGCAATGATGGCAGATATAAAAAACCCTGCTTCTCAGAATAGCTCTGGTTCAACCAGTGTAGAAAGCGCTTAGCAGAAGTTTCACTCTCCACCAGCTGAGGCGCCTTTGAAAAAAACTCCTCTATTCTTTTTCGGTTTTTCTCAAAAACATAGGGGTGCTGTGTAACAAAAATTTTTAAGTCCTTTCCCGGGGGAACAGCAGTGCCATAAGCATGAAAGCTCTCATCTAAGAAACATTGGAAATCAGATATATCGTCACTAAGATAAGGAATTAATTCCAAAAATGGCATCTGTGACACCAAACGAAAAAACTTATGCACTACTTTGGTCGCTTCGTTTCTATAATTGCTTAGAATTTCTGAGCTCATTATAAAGTGGAGCCGATAGTTATTATTACTTGTGAAAGGCAAACGCATACCATCAATCAGTTCCGGTGTTAAGGCATTTAAAATGTCCCATTGGAAGTAGATATTCTTGGTAACAACCTCACTTGTCGTGCCACGCTCAATAATATCAATCATGACGGGAAGAAATTCTTCAAAGCTGTTAAGTATTAGAGAGATATTGGGAGCAGCAAACATCTTATCGCACGAGTAAAAGCTGAGGATACTCGTATTAAAGGCATCGTCTAACAATGATTTTAAGAGTCCTTTAGCCGATACGAAGTTACGCTCTGTTTTGACACGGGGAAATTTTATCGCGATCTCGGTATAATGTTCTTCCTTCATCCTCTCGGAAAAGTAGGCTGATAACTTTGGGCTAAGTTCAGGCCAAGCCTCGACAGATGGCAGAGTTTTGCGATTGTACCATTTGCTGACATACGATCTGTCGTATGAAATTGTCTTGGCGATATCTGCAATCGGGGAATCGGTAATATCAACCAACATGCAAAAGAAATCAAAAAAATCCATTCTCATCCCCCTACTGCAAAAAGTTCTTATCTTCAATCCGCATGACAGCCTCCAGCCAAGCGTAGATTAATGATATGAAGGCCTGATCATTTGACTTGGACATGATATTTTGTGTTTCATAGGGGGTCATCTGATTGAAATGCAGAACAAAGGCGGTCGCCTGATCACTATAAACAATAGCCGTCGGCAGTCGCCGCACATTGGATATCTTCTCATTGTCAAGAATGATCAGATTTTGTCGCTGAAACATCGTGAACACATCTTCTGTATATTTTTTGTAATGATCGCCGTAGATTTGGTTGCTACCATTCGTCTTATAGATCCAACCGCGAGCAAAGGTATCATTTAAGGCTGTTTTGGTGACAATAATCTTCGTTTGACGAGTTACCAACCCGGACAGAACTTTCCGCAATTTACCCCAAAGTTCATATTCCTTGATATTGATAAAACGGTCTTCAAACATCTGTTCTCTCAATTCGTCGGAACCATAATAGAGATACATGCGAGGCGTGTATAGAATGGGTGTCCTGGCAGACGGATCGTCACCCATATCCACAAAGATGTCCTCACAATTTTTTTGCAACGATAGTAGGGGCTGATTCATTTCAAAGAACATGCGCAGACTCAGGTAACCTTCGTCAATAGTCTCTTCATCTTCTGAGACAAATAACACATCCGGCACTCCATCTATAATATTAAAGCCCCAACCGGCCATGCCCCCCCGCTGTGCCATGCTGACAACATCTGCTGAACTTTGAGCTGCTTTATAAATCTCTAAATTTAAAAAGGGTAGAGCAGAGATTAGGCGCAAATAAGCGTTCATAAAGGCCAAGCCTTTGTAATAGTCGGAACTGAGCAGATCCATATTGACAGTGAACTTGACTTTTAGGCTGTTCGGACTCATATAATTGATATAGATATTGTCCAATAGGTCATCACTAAAGCAGCGGACGATATTGCCCATATAGTAAAATGTTGAAAAGGACTTTGAACCGTGCGTGATATGCTGTGTCAAATAATTGATAAGATAATTGACAACATCTTGTGTGCCGATGAAGGTGCTGGCAAAGTCCTTTTCTTTCTCCTGCCGCTGCATTTCATCGCGGTTTAGTGTTCTGTTATATCTCCGCTCCAATAATGTAGCAAGCAATTCTCTATTTGACCACTCCTTATTGCTTTGGACGATGGCCCGGAAATAGGGATACTGGGTCGCCAAGTACTGCATATCAGAAGCAGAAAGATTGGCATCAAAGAAGTTGAGCATATTCGTCTTGGTTTCCTGCCAGTTGCTGGCAGAGGGCAACGCTTTGTCGTTCACCCATTTTGAAATATAGGACCGATCGTATAAGACAGCGTCGGCGAACTCCCGAATGCTTGTATTCGACAAATTCAGCAATATGCTTAAAATTTCGCTGAAAATCATAGAGAACTCCTCATTCTCCTGTAGATATTGGATAAGTTCTCGCCTTAAATCGTGGCACCACTAATCACTTAGTCGCTTAAATCCCACCTTAGAAAGTCCTTTGTATCAGAAAAATATCTGCCGCTGATTTACTTTCTAAGTCAATGTCTGAGAACATATATTATATCTCTTATATTTCAATTTATTCTAGCACTTTAATGTAAATTAATGCGAATGCGGCGAGTTATAGGATTAAATTGAACACAAATTTTTGTTGTGGATATTAATTATTTAAGCTTTTAGCATAATAGCGAGGCACAAAATGAACAAATCATTTTGTGCCTCGCTTGATCTCATTTAAGATTTAAGGAGACTTTAGGCTTGGGCTGCCAGGGCCTTCTTCTGTTCGAACTCCACCTGGCAAGCCTGCATCAGCGCAGGTTCATGTATCAGTTTGGCAGCTACCAGGGCCAGTGCCGTGGCACCGTCTGCCAAAGCTTTGTGGCCGGCGGGAGAAACCGTAGCTTCCGCCATCTCCTTGCTGTGACCGACTACATCAGCGCCGGCAATCTTTATATATGCCTGAATAGTAGGACAAACGAAGGACACCGCACCGACATCTGTAGAGCCTTGCGGCACTAATACCAGCGGCTCCACCTCAGTCAAGCCCAGCTGCTCATATTCAACAGCCAGAAGTTCCGCCAGTTTTTCGTTCAGCAAGGTCTCGCCATATGGACATTCATAAATACTCTTCTCTACGGTACAGCCGCAAGCTGCCGCTGCCGCTTCAGCACGTTTTGCAGCCTCAGCCGTCATAGCCAAAGCTGTTGTCATTTTCGGCGCCCGAAAATAATAGTCCAGTGAGGCATAGGCCGGTATGACATTGGCCGCAGTTCCGCCCTGAGAGATCACGCCATGGATATAACAGTTTTCCTTGAGAAATTGGCGTTGGAAATTGATCGCTGTAAAGGTCAAAACAGCGGCATCCAGAGCCGAAGCGCCCTCATAAGCTCTGCAGCCGTGGGCATTTTTGCCGTGGAATTCGAAGCGGACCGGGTTCAGCGCCAAAGAAGCGCCGCCCAGTCCGTTTTTATTGCTTCCGTGAATCATCAAGGCAGCATTGACATTATCAAAGACTCCGCCTTCGACCATTTTGATTTTGCCGCCGAAATTTTCTTCCGCCGGGGTTCCGATCACTAAAACCTGACCGCCCAAGGCATCTACTACAGATTGCATTGCTTTGGCGGCCAGCATGCTAATACCTCCAAACAAATTATGAGCACAGCCATGGCCGACCTCCGGCAGGGCATCATATTCGGCCGGGAACGCAATTACAAGTCCGCTGTTCGGCTCCCCGTATGCGGCCAGATAGCCGGTAGGCATCACCAGATTGCGTGTTACTGCAAAGCCGTTCTCCTCCAACCATGCGGTCATTATCTCATGGGCATAATATTCCTCACCGCCGATTTCCGGCTTGTCATAGAGTGCTTGCACGATAGCGCGGACTCCCGCCGCATTATCTTTAACCGCCTGCTTAATCTGCTCACGACTTTGCGTTTGAGTTTGCATCTTCTACTAAATCCTTTCTAATTTTTGCCCATACATAATCTGTTGTGAGAAACTATTATTCCAGTGCTTTATCGCGCAACGCTTTGGCATCTTCGACCCATTTGTCGAGCAGACCTGCCTCACGAGCTTCCTCAATCACCTGATTGCAGACATCAATCAGCGATGCATATTCTTCGCCCAGAGGGAAGCCGATAACATTGGTGGAATACATATCTTCCGGATCCAGATCAAAACCGTCCTGGGGCAAAATGACCAGATCGGCGAAGGTTTCGAGCATTGGTTCCGCAGATTCAGTGGATACAATCACCGCATCAATATCGCCTGCATTCAGAGCCAGAGCCAAAGCATCCATGGTGCCTAGCTGCTTAATATTCTTTTCCGGGGTCAGCTTGGACGCCATTTCATATTGGATAGAACCGGCCTGGGCACCGAGGGTCAGCTCTGCAGCCTTGAATGATTCAAGATCAGGATATTTCTCAGCGTTGGCTTTAGTAGTCAGGATACCCTGATAGCTTTCTGAGGTTGATCTCTGATAGCCGACCGAAAACTGCATGGATTCTTTGCGCTTTTCAGTCGCGGCAAAGCCGGAAATGCCCATATCCACCTGACCGGCCTGAATATTGGCCAGCACTCCGCTGAAATCTGAAGCCTTGATCTCCAGTTTGACGCCTATCTTGTCGGCAATCGCCTGACCGAGTGAAATATCACTGCCGACTATCTGCTTATTATTATTCTCATCCAGGATAT
>JAAZGH010000050.1 GCA_012511325.1 Clostridiales bacterium
ACTCCCAGCAATTCATATACAATGCGAATCACGGAACGGGACAAATTGCGCTGGGCAAAAATGCAAGAATATATGGTGCAATTGGCTCAACAAGGATATCAAAGAATTGCAGGAGTTGATGAAGCGGGAAGAGGACCATTAGCAGGTCCGGTAGTAGCCGCTGCCTGTATCTTACCCGCAAATAGAGAGTTCCTGGGGCTGAATGATTCTAAAAAAATGACTGCAAAACGTCGAGAAGCGATGTTTGATGAAATTTTGACCTATGCGACCGCTTATAGCATTGTGCCTGTATCTGCGCGCACAATTGACCTGATTAATATTAGAAATGCCACAATTCAGGCTATGTCAGATGCCGTTCGGGGACTAAGTGTTGGACCTGATATTGTCTTGACGGATGCTATGGCCTTGTCGGGATTTAAGATACCAGTTCAACCGCTCGTCCAAGGCGACGCTAAAGTGAATTGCATTGCTGCTGCTTCTATTTTAGCCAAGGTTTCCAGAGATCGCTTAATGGCCGAATATAGCAGGCATTATCCACAATATGGTTTTGAAATACATAAAGGATATGGTACAAAGCAGCATTATTATGCATTGGAAAGATTTGGAGCTTCACCAATACATCGCCTGAGTTTTCTTAAACCGAAGCATAAGGGTCAGCGGACAGCTTTTGTCAAAGATATTGGTGAGAGTTGCGAGCGTCAAGTTGCCATTCATTTATCCGGCCAAGGCTATTCTATTATTGCCAATAGTTATTCTGTTCCCAAGATAGGAGAAATTGATCTGATTTGCAGCAAAGATGACAAGATATATTTTATAGAGGTCAAGGCTAGATCATCCAGTTCTAACGAATACGGTGGCGCGGCATCGGCAATTACAAAATTAAAAAGGGACCGCATATTCAGAACAGCCGAAATTTACCTTTCTAACAACAGACTACAAACTAAAACAGCAATTATACTAGCAGCATTAGTTGATCTAAATGATAAGCAGGAAGTTGAACATATCACTTATCTAACTATCGATTAATTATTCAGTTGCCGGGTTGTAATTACCATAATCAGATGGCTTGTAAATAATATGTTTTATGATATGATGTAAAGACATCTTATTAAAAGCCAGATTTTTGGGGGTCATATTATGAAATTGGATAAACACAGTAGTATCCCGTTATATGCTCAATTGCGCGAATTGATTGTGGAGCGAATACAGGATGGCGAATATAAGCAGGGAGACAGAATCCCTTCCGAAATGCAGTTATGTAAGGAGCTTGACTTGTCGCGGCCTACTGTTAGGCAGGCAATTTCAGAATTAGTTTCTGATGGAATCCTGGAAATTCATAAGGGAAGAGGAACTTATGTTGCAGCAGAACCAGAGCGTTTAGCAATTCCTCACTTTAATGCGCTGAGTTTTTCTTTTCTTAATTTGAATTCCTATGACGATATTGAACTTAGGCCTATGATGTTAGTGGAGCCGGAAAGTGATCTGGATGAAATCTTCGGGTTTACCGGTAAACATCCCGGTTACTGGTTAGCGCAGTGGCCGATATATTATGACCATCAGATTCATGGTTGGTGCTCATCATATATTCCTGTTTCGATTTTTCCCGATCTTGGACAAAGTATCAGTTCAGGGAAAAGAATGGTAGATATCAAGTCAAATAAATATGCCTTTTTGCCCACTAAAGGCAGTGTAAATATTATTGCAAGACCTGCTCGCAATCGAGAAGCGAAGATGCTCGAAATCCCTAGACGTTCATTTGTGCTTGCTGTTGAAGGTCCCTTGTTTGCTCGTAATGGCGGCATTTGTGAAGTAATTAGAGCTGCTTTGCGCCCGGAGTTGATTCGTCTTGAAATTAATTAATATGCAGAGTACCGCAATCTATCTGGATTATGCTGCTGCCAGTCCGATCTGTACCGATGTTCTCGATAGTTATTGCTCTGATCTGAAAGAGATTTATGCCAATCCTGCTTCCAGCCATTCAGCGGGACATAAGGCTTTGACGATGATTGAGGAAGCAAGGTTAATTCTGGCGCAGGTATTTCGGAGCAATCCGTCTGACTTAATCTTTACATCAGGTGGAACCGAATCGATTAATCTCGCTCTTAAGGGATTATCAGAGGCCTATACAAGATTGCCCAGGAAGATTTTTATTACGGCCGGTGAACATGAGGCCACAAGAAAAATCGCAGCTAGTATCAAGTATGATCTAAGCGAAATAAGTCTTGATCCGGCATCATGCACAGTAGATCGGCAAGCATTGCTGGATGCTGTCGAGGGTCAGAAGCCTGGTATAATCAGTCTTATTTTGGTCAGCAATGAAACAGGAGCTATAACTCCAATTGCAGATATTATTGCTTTAATCCGAAAGCTTAGCCCCCGGACAAAAATTCACCTTGACGCTGTGCAGGCGGCAGGCAAGATACCGCTGAATTTTACAAGTCTTGACTGTGATCTGATGTCAATTTCCGGCCATAAATTTGGATCTCCAAAGGGCATTGGTTTATTAATAAAAAAACCGAAAACTTTATTAAAACCTATAATCCTGGGTGGAGGACAACAGTCCGGATTTCGTTCAGGCACGGAAAATGCCCCTCTCGTAAGAGCATTGGCAAAAGCGGCGGAACTTGCTGATGCCGACATTGAAGATAACTATAGAAAATGTAAAGATCTCAGAGAACGGTTTATCTCTAAGTTGAGTGAGCTGACTGATGAGTTCCGCATAGTATCTCCGGCAAACGGAGTGCCTCAGATATTACTACTGACATTCCCACGCTTACGTGGTGAAACGCTGGTAAATGCTGTCAGCAATCGAGGCGTATATATCTCGCATGGATCAGCTTGCTCAAGTCTTAGCAGGGAGGGAAATACAACTTTACGCAATTTAGGCCTTACAGATCAAGAGGTCTTAGGCACAGTAAGGATTAGTTTTTCAAAAATTTTGTCCAGTGAAAATGTTATCAATGCTGCGCAGATAATTGGGACTGAATACTTGCGATGGAGATTATGATATGTCGGAAGCATCGAGTGGTGGTAATTCATGTTTTAATGAGATGGTGCTGGTAAGGATTGGCGAGATTGCCCTTAAAGGGGTAAACCGCAATCTTTTTTTCCGTCGGCTAATTAGTAATATTCGTTATCGTTTACGCGATCTCGGCGACTTTCACATAGAACAAAAGCAAAGTAGGATTTGGATCCGACCAAAAGCGGATGAGTTCCCCGCGCAAGAGATTCTGGATCGAATCAGCAAAGTATTCGGGATTGTGTCTGCCAGTTTTGTCAGAGCTTTTCCTGCTGATCCAGCTATCCTCTGGGAACAAATTAATGACTATGCCGATCACATCCTATCAAAGGGGAATATATTTAGTTTCAAGGTTGAAACTCGCAGAATAAACAAAGACTTCCCTCTGAGCAGTTATGAAATTTCCAGTACTGCCGGCTCTCTCTTGTCGGAGCGTTTTTCAGGGTTGCTTACCGTTGATGTCCACAATCCGGACCTAATCTTCTCAATTGAAATTAGAGATCAAATTTATTTGTATGCAGATAAGATACCGGCGCAGAAAGGACTTCCTGTTGGTACCGGCGGAGATGGCCTTGTTTTGTTATCCGGTGGGATAGACAGTCCTGTTGCAGCTTGGATGATGGCCTCCCGCGGTATGCATCTGGATTGTGTATATTTTCATACGCCGCCTTATACGGGGTTTCCGGTTTTAAATAAAGTGGTCCGTCTCTCAAAAATTCTTTCGCAGTATCTAGGCAATCATCGCCTATACATTGTGAATTTCACCTCAGCACAACTTGCTTTAAACGATTGTGTACCAGAAAATATGCTTACGATTATCATGAGACGCATGATGATGAGAATCGCCTCAAAAATTGCCATCAATAACGATCTGAAAGCCCTCATCACCGGTGAAAGTTTAGGCCAGGTTGCAAGTCAAACTCTGGAGTCTGTAATCACAACCGAACATGCCTCAGAACTTGTAGTCTTAAGGCCATTAATCGGTTTGGATAAAGACGAGATTACTGTTAAAGCCAGGCAAATCGGTACTTATGAAACCAGTATTCAACCATATCATGACTGTTGTACTGTATTTGTGGCTAGACATCCTATAACCGCCGCTTCCATCGAAGACGCTGAACGGGTCGAACGCAAACTGGATTTAATGCAACTGGTAAATGA
>JAAZGH010000051.1 GCA_012511325.1 Clostridiales bacterium
AGTCTGCAGTATGAGAGCCAAGTCTACTTAAATTACAAACAGGACACGCGCGCCAGAAGCAGACATTTATTCAGCTTGGTTCTCGTAATTGTTGCAGCTGCGGCAGTGCTGGGCATTTCAGTTTTGCGCTACGCCAGAATTACGGAACTCAACTTCTCTAATGTCAGATTAAATCGGGAAATTAAAGAATTGGAAATTGAAAATTCTCTGATTCAAAACGCTATCATCAATAAAATTAATCTTGATGAGGTCAGAGAGAATGCCCGCACGGAAGCTGGACTGCAACAAGTAAGCCCCCAGCAAATCGTACAGTTGGATTTCAGTGCAAGCGACAAAGTTGTGTATACAACAGGTTCTGCCAGTGAGATGGAATACGATTTTGCAGTCGATACTGTAATAGAGTGGGTGATAGATCAGCGTCAATCCCAACCATAGGAGCGCTTTTCTGTGTTATTTAGTAAGAGCAGAGGACAAAATGATATAATAAAGTCAACTCAACATGACGACATAATGTCACATGTTGATTCTGTTGTTCCCGGCTCGAAAGCCGGAGGCTCACGCCGGGCGGGCAGAAAAAAGACAGCCCGTGGCGTAAGGTTTATCCGGTTTTTATCTATGGCTATATGTTTGATTGCAATCATTGTTTTGCTTAATCTGTATCAGATTCAAGTCAAGAGATATGACAGATACGTTGCTGCCGGTGCGAATCAGCAGTTCATCATGCAAAGAAGCCAGCCCAAGCGCGGAGATATTTATGACAGCGATGGTATTTTGATCGCGTCTTCAGTTATCAAATATAGCATCGGCATTACCCCGGCGAATGTGCGCTCTATCAACTACAAAGTCAATGAGGCGGAAATAATCGACTTTACTTCGGCTACACTCGAGATCCCCTCTGAAAAAATGAGCGCCTGGTTGGAGCAGAAAGAGCGCAGCTATATCCTGATTGCTAAGAATGTGCCGGAGGAAAAAGCGGAAACCCTAAAAAGTTGGCTGGTTGAGAACAGGGTAGGTGGCTATACTTTTGATTTGACTTCCGAGCGCCTATACAATAATGGCGACCTTGCCAGTCAAGTTGTTGGCTTTACACGCTTTGAAGAGCAAAAGCTGAAAGGCGTAACAGGCCTTGAAGCTTATTATGATACAATCCTAAGCGGCGAAGCCGGATATAGCTACGCCAGAAGAGATAATTACCGCAATCACGGAACGGTGCCTTTCTCTATCCCCGCTGACCAGCAAAAGGTTGATGGTGCGGATATGCATTTGCATCTCAATCTCAAAATGCAGGAAGTCCTGCAACATGAGTTGGAGCAGATTGCCGGGGTAGCAGGTCTTAATACCGGTGTGATGGGTCTGGTAATGGATGTAAATACAGGTTGGATTTATGCCATGGGACAAATTCCAACCATGCAGAGCCAGCATCCGACTGCGGCACCCGGAGGAATTGACCCGCATTTTTGGAACCTGGATCTTGATAAAGTGATCAATCAGCTCAGTTCCCAAGTCTGGCGAAATGCGATAGTATCCGATGTGTTTGAGCCCGGATCGACCATGAAAGCAATCACTGCCGCTATTGCCTTTGAGGAAGCGGCTGTGACTGAAGCGACAGAATTTGATGATAGTCCAATTGAGGTCATGAACCATACCATCAGTTGTGTGTTAAGAAGTGGCCATGGCATTGAGAGTATGACACAGGCCTTTGTTAATTCCTGTAATCCTGTTTTTGTCCAGATTGGACAGATGATTGACCAGGATCTATTCTACGATTATCTAAAGACCTATGGTTTTATGGATAAGACAGGCATTGATCTGCCGGCGGAAACTAATACTATTTTTCACGATAGACCAAGCAAACTTGATTTTGCTAATATTACTTTCGGCGAATCAGTTGCTGTGACACCTCTCCATATCGCTCGTGCTTATGCTGCTATTGTCAACGGAGGTTATCTTGTCCAGCCGTCAGTGGTCAGAGAATTTGTAAATCCTGACGGAGTAGCGGAGGCGGTTGTCACAGGACAGCCC
Organism: Clostridiales bacterium; assembly: GCA_012511325.1. Classification (GTDB taxonomy): domain Bacteria; phylum Bacillota; class Clostridia; order Saccharofermentanales; family DTU023; genus UBA1046. The sequence goes on from JAAZGH010000051.1 coordinate 2,023, forward strand.
GTGCAGATTATCTCGACAGAGACCTCGGCTAGAATATGCAAGTTGCTGAAAGAGGCGGGAAATGCCGGCAATCATTCAACATTTAGTTGCGTGGGGCATGATATAGGCGGCAAA
>JAAZGH010000008.1 GCA_012511325.1 Clostridiales bacterium
GAATAATACGCGTGTAGCCACCCTGTCTGTTTACATAGCGCTCCGCAACATCGCTGAACAAATAGTTGACAGTATTGATACGATTGCCCTCCGCTGTATGCTGTTCATTCATCATAGCGATCATTTTGCGTCTGGCAGCGAGTCTGGAAGGCTTATCTACAGAGACCGTATGCGTCTTTGTTTCACGCTCAACTACATCATATACATTGCCATGTTTGGAAGTAGCTGTCCGCAAAATCTTTCTGCCTTTACTGTCCAGTTTGGCAGCGGAGACTTTGACTTCCCTCGATGTGTAATTATCTTTTTCTTTCACGGCCAGAGTGATCAATTTCTCAGCAATTCGCTGTACTTCTTTGGCTCTGGTTTTAGTGGTTTTAATCGAGCCATTAACAATCAGACTCGTGACCTGTCCTCTAAGCATTGACATGCGAGCTCCGGTAGGACGGCCAAGTTTTCTATATCCGGGCATTTATCTATATCCTCCTCTTCGGCACTTGCTAGTCATCGTTATCCGCCAGTGCCAGTTCCATCTCAGCCAGTTTCAGAATCACTTCTTCCAGTGATTTTTTGCCAAGATTGCGTACTTTCATCATATCGGCCTCGGTACGGGTAATAAGATCACCAACAGTATTGATGCCGGCACGTTTCAGACAATTATAAGTTCTTACGGAAAAATCCAAATCCTCAATCAGTGTTTCATAAATATAATTGTCACTAGTATCATCTACAACTTCATCCGCTGCAACTTCCTGAACTTCAGATCGGGTCAAGTCTTCAAACATCTGCAGGTGATTCGTCAGAATTGTCGAAGCGGCACTTAGGGCATCGTTAGCAGCAACAGTGCCATCAGTCCAGATCATCATCGTCAATTTATCGTAGTCCGTGATCTGCCCAACACGGGTATCTTCGACTTTGTAATCAACTTTTCTGACTGGATTAAAGATAGAATCAACAGGAATAACACCTATGGGGCGATTGGAGACTTTATTTTTTTCGGCACTTGAGTAGCCTACCCCCGTTTCGATCTGCAATTCCATAAAAAGGCGACCTTTGCCGTTAAGAGTACAGAGTACCAAGTCGGGATTAACTATCTCTACTTCATCATCGCGAATAATATCACCGGCGGTCACTTCACCTGTTTTGCCTTCTTCTACATTAATATAAACAGTCTTGGGACCCTCGGTATGCATCTTAATACGAATCGCCTTCACATTGAGAATGATCTCGGTAATATCTTCCACCACTCCCGGAATTGTAGAAAACTCCTGATAGATACCATCAATACGAATCGCCGTGACCGCAGATCCTGGCAATGAGGACAACAGAACACGGCGCAAAGCATTACCCAAAGTTATGCCATAACCACGGACGAGCGGTTCAACAACAAATTTGCCGTAGGAGCCGTCTTCATTAAAATCACTATATTCAACTACCGGGTTCTTATTTTCATACATTCCTGCCTCCTCAACTACTTAAAGTCATGCAGTTTGATTCGTCAATTTTTACTTCGAGTAAAGCTCAACGATCAAGGTTTCTTCCACATCAACGTCGACTTCTTCGCGCGTCGGTATGCTCAAAACTGTGCCTTTCAGTGCTGAGGAATCTACACTCAGCCATCCCGGTACTGGTCTCTCGCTCATCTCCTCAAAAACCTTAAATTTGCGTGCTTTCTCAGAGACTGTGACTTCATCATTTACACTTAGAGTAGCTGAGGGAATATCAAGCTTCTTACCGTTAACTTCAATATGCCCATGTGTTACCAGTTGTCTGGCATGGGCTCTGGATTCCGCAAATCCCAATCGATAGACAATGTTATCTAAACGCAGTTCGAGCAGTGCGAGTAAATTCTCACCAGTTTTACCAGGCATTCTCTCAGCCCGGGCATAGAAGCGGCGGAACTGAGATTCCAAAACACCATAGAAACGCTTGGTCCTTTGCTTTGCACGTAGCTGCATGCCATATTCCGATTGTTTTCTTCTGCTCTGAGGATGCATGCCGGGAACACCTTTGCGTGCGCCGGGATGATTTCCTAAAGCACATTTTTCTTGAGAATAACACCTTTGACCCTTCAGAAATAATTTTGCACCTTCACGGCGGCAGAGTCTGCAGGTTGCATCTGTATATCTTGCCATGTTTTACCTTCCTTAACTACACTCTTCTTCGCTTGGGTGGACGGCAGCCATTATGCGGGATCGGTGTGACATCCTTAATGGATACCACTTCAAGTCCGGCAGTCTCCAGCGCGCGAATTGCTGACTCACGCCCTGATCCCGGACCCTTAACATAGACTTCTACTGTGCGCATTCCATGTTCCGCAGCAGCCCTGGCAGCCTGCTCCGCGGCTAATTGTGCGGCAAAGGGAGTTCCCTTCCGCGAACCGCGCATACCCTGTGAACCCGAGCTAGACCAAGATATTGCATTCCCGGCCAGATCAGTAATTGTCACAATTGTGTTGTTAAAGGAAGAATGAATATGGGCTGCGCCACGGTCAATATTCTTGCGGTCACGACGTCTTGTCCTGGCAGCCGGCCTCTTACCTCTTGGTTTTGCCATTAACTATCTTCCTCCTATTTTTTCTTATTCGCCATAGTGCGGCGAGGACCTTTTCTGGTTCTGGCATTAGTCTTAGTTCTCTGTCCTCTAACCGGCAGGCCGCTGCGATGACGACGCCCGCGATAGCTTCCTATTTCAGCCAATCGTTTGATATTCATGGCTGTCTCCCGGCGCAGATCGCCTTCGACTACAAAGGTACTATCGATTGTTTCACGAATCTTTGAGACCTCTTCATCAGTCAAATCCTTCACTCGTGTATCGGGATTGATACCGCACTTTTCCAAAATAATATTTGATCTGGTGCGGCCAATGCCGAAAATATAAGTGAGCCCTATTTCAACTCGCTTTTCCTTGGGGAGATCTACCCCGGCAATACGTGCCATTAACTTACCTCCATAATGCCTTTCAAACTATATATAAACACGAATGAAGGAAACAACAATCATTGCAGTAGATTGATGCAGCCGCATCCCGTTGTCGTGTTATAAGCGACAGATCAAGACTAGAGCGAACTTAACCTTGTCTTTGTTTATGCTTGGGATCCTGGCAAATTACCATCACCCGGCCGCGGCGCTTAATGACGCGACATTTCTCACATATTGGTTTAACCGATGGTCTCACTTTCATAAACTACTATCCATCCTTTTCTACACTATAGTCAGTTTCAGACGTAATTAATAATTATAACCAGAAAGAGCGCCTCTTGCAAGGTTTAGCGCCCAGATCAGCCGGAATCAGTCGGAACAGAGTGCCCGGCTATTTTGTGCGCCAGGTGATACGTCCCCTGCTTAGATCATAGGGTGATAGCTCAACAGTAACAGTGTCACCCGTCAGTATCTTGATATAATGCTGACGCAATTTACCGCTAATATGAGCAATGACCTCATGGCCGTTTTCCAGTCTGACACGGAAAACAGCATTGGGCATAGTATCAATAACTACCCCTTTCACCTCAATCGCTTCTTCCTTTGGCATCCGTCATCTCCTATCCATAAATTTTTATCTTATCCAGAAAAGCTTCAATCTGTTTTCTGAGTGCAATATTCTTCTCTCGCTCGACTAAATCGGAATTAAGCAAATTTGCCACTTCAGATGCAGTCAAAATATGACCAAGCGGCTTGACATGCTTCTGATGCTTAATTTTGGGTCTGGACAGAGACCTGTTTCTGCCATCTGCCAATTCAAGTCGCCTGCCGGCAACACGCAAAACCAAGAACACTCTGCCGGCATCGCGGCCCTTAATTGACAGAACCCCCATACCTTCCGAAATACCGGCGGATAAAATCTGCTTATACAGATAATTCACCATCCGATACCGTCAGCAGCAGAGGAACATCGTCAGTAATTGCAAAACTATTCTCATAATGAGCTGCAGCTTTGCCATCAGCTGTTACAATCGTCCAGCCATCATTCTTCTGTCTGATCTGGTATCCACCCAGGGTTATCATCGGTTCCAAAGCCAATGTCATTCCTGAGCGCAGCCTTGCCCCGTAGCCGGCTTTACCATAGTTAGGCAAATTAGGCTCTTCATGCAGATTATAGCCAATGCCATGACCGCACAAATCGCGGATAACCCCATATCCTCTGCTTTCAGCGCAAGCTTGGACTGCTGCCGAAATATCTCCTATTCTGTTGCCCGGCCTGGCCTGTTCCAGTCCGGCCCAGAAACAGTCTTCAGCAGTTTGAATTAACATCAGTAATTCAGAAGAAACCTCTCCTATGGGCCAAGTTCGTGCAGCATCACCATGCATGCCATGAACTTTAGCACCAACGTCTACCGAAACTATATCTCCCTCCTGCAGGATGCGATCTGCTCTGGGGATGCCATGGACAACTTCCTCATCTATAGATATACAGGTTGCCGCCGGATAGGGAAATACTCCAGGCACACCTCTGAAGGATGGGATAGCACCATGATCTCTGATCACTTCTTCTGCTACCTCATCAATTCTGGCTGTAGAAATACCGGGTTGCAATAGAGGCTCTATCGCAGCAAAGACTGCCGCCACTATTTTGCCTGCCTCGCGCATTATCTGGATTTCTTCTGCTGATTTGATAGTGATCATAGCAGTGCCTGGACCTATTCCCGGCTAATTGCAGCGGCAGATGACCTTCTTTTCAGATTAATCTGCTCTTTAACCTTAGTGATTAAGCTTTCAACCTGATCAGGTGTGTGTTTGCTGCTATTATCATGGTTTAATAAGATACCTTGCTCCTGATAATATGCAACCAGAGGGTCAGTCAATTCATAATATGTATCCAATCTGGTTCGTAAAGTCTCTGCTGTATCATCCTGGCGTTGAATGACCGGACCGCCGCAAATATCGCAGACCCCATCTTCTGTCGGGGGAAAATCCAATTTATTATAAGGTTTGCCACATGCACTACAAACCAAGCGATTAGTAATCCTCCTGAAAATAAGCTCTTCAGGCACCTGCAGATTAAGCACCAGATCCAGTTCTTCGCCTTCAAGCTTCAATACTTCATTTAGGGCAACTGCCTGAGGTACAGTTCGCGGAAAACCATCAAGCAGGAAACCTGCACGGCAATCAGCCTCTGCAAGACGCTCTTTGACCATTCCTATCGTAATTTCATCCGGCACCAGCCTGCCGGAGGCCAAATATTGTTTTGCCTTCTGACCTAGATCAGTCTCCTCTGCAATATGAGATCGAAATAAATCTCCGGTCGAAATATGCGGCAAGGACAGAGCACGAGACATGCTAAATGCCATCGTGCCTTTGCCGGTTCCCGGAGCACCCAATAGTACTATTTTCATCTTCATCACCATCTTAATCCAAGAAGCCCTTATAATGACGCATCATTAACTGAGCTTCCAGTTGATTGACCAGATCCATAGCCACACCAACTAAAATCAGGACAGAAGTACCGCCGAACCAGATACCCTGCGCTCCTGACACAGCCCCCAGCAGACTGGGCAACAAAACAATTACTACCAGGAACAAAGCATCGAACCAATTGAGGCGTCTGGCTGTTTTCAGGATAAATTCAGATGTAGGTCTGCCCGGGCGAATACCGGGGATATAGCCGCCGTTCTTTTGCAAATTATTAGCAATATCAACCGGATTGAAAGAAATCATTGCATAGAAGAATGTAAAGCCGAAAATCAGAACTGCATATAGAACATAGTAAAGCGGATTGGAATCAAAGCGCAAAAACCAATTAGCTACCGACCCGGACCAACCAAATAGTGACACTATGGTTGAGGGCAGCATTAGGATTGACACTGCAAAGATCACCGGCAGTACGCCTCCCTGATTGACTTTAATCGGGAGATAGGTGCTTTGTCCGCCATAAATCTTGCGACCGACTACTTTCTTGGCGTATTGAATGGGAATTCGGCGTTCGGCAATCTGTACAAAGACGACTAGAGTGATTACCACCAGAAAGATGAAGATAACAAAGGCAACACCAACTAGTGCCAACGCCAGATTATTGGTTAATTTCCAATTTTGGAACCAGGCAAAGAGATTGAAAATCATTTGTGGTAAATTGGCAATTATGCCTGTGAAAATAATCATTGAGATACCATTGCCAAGGCCTTTCTCATTGATCAGCTCACCCAGCCACATTACAAAAGCGGTTCCGGCAGTGAAAGTTCCGATAACAACAAGCGCATTCAACCAGCCCGGCATTTCCGATACCTTGGCATCCCTTGTAGCTGCCCAGTAGGCAGTTGCCATCACCAAGCCCAGACCTACAGTGACAAAACGGGTAATCTTTTGAATCTTCTTCCTGCCTTCTTCCCCTTCTTTGGACATACGCTCCAGAGCGGGAATAGCAACTGTCAAAAGCTGCATAATAATTGAGGCATTAATATAGGGTTGAATGCCCAATGAGAAGATAGAAACCGATGCGAACGCACCACCGGAAATCAAATTCATAAATTGTCCTAATTGGCCAAATTTATCAATCATGGCAGTGAATCTCGCAGCCGAAATGCCCGGCACAGGAACTGCTGTCCCCAGACGATATATCAGCAGCACGAATATCGTAAAGATAATTTTCTTGCGCAGGTCATCAACCTTGAAGGCGTTCTTGATAGTTTGAAACATATCTCCCATCTTAGATTACCTCTACCTGGCCCCCCGCCTTCAGAATCTTTTCCTTGGCGTTGACAGTAAAAGCGGCAGCCTTTACATGGAGCCTTTTGCTCAGGTCACCATTGCCCAAGATCTTCAATCCGTCATTGACTTTAGGCAAAGTAATAATACCGGCGGCATCTAATACCTGTGCATCAATTACAGCGTCATCAGCAAAGACTTCCAGATCGCCAACATTTACA
>JAAZGH010000052.1 GCA_012511325.1 Clostridiales bacterium
CAACAGAGCAATCAAACAGCTTAACTTTTTCATTTTATTACCTCGTTTCTTTCTTGGCCAGAGTGATCATTTTGCAAGTGTTTGCTTCATGTTGTAGTTCATCTAAATAAGAACACTTTTTATTCTGTATGACAAGATGCTCATATCTCATTTAGGTTATCTACGTCTTTCATATTCTCTCATCCAATGCGAATCTTATTCAATTTGGGTTCATGGGATAAAACTGGTATATGAGCTTTTTATGTGCAATCGTTCGGCTCGCCGCTTTTTTCTTAAGACAAACCGGCCGGGAAGTAGTAAATTGTAAGACAGAAAGCATGTATGATAATATCATACTGCCAATTTTGTAATCATATATCGCAACAACTCAGGAGGGAATCATGGAACGCTACTGCAAAAATGACAGACCCTATATCTATGTTGCATTCCCGCGGGAACAAGAGGAACAGATTCTTCCGGTGCTGGAAACTTTGGCCGTAGATGGCGCACAATTCTGGTACGCGGACCGCTTCGACCGCCGCGAAAAAGGGCGCTTGCAACGGGCCTTCGGCGTGCTGCTATTCGTTACGGCGGAGTTCTCCGCAAGCGAACGCTTTCGCTCCATAGTGGATACGGCTGTTGCCCGCGGACAGAAAATACTCAGTGTATATTTGGAAGATATCCCCTCTACGCCTTGGAGCACCATGCAGCTCGGCAGCCAGCAGGCGCTGTTCGCGGACAACATGGACGAGGCTTTTGTCTCCAAGCTGAAAGAAGCTTTCATTTTCCGAGATATGGCCGTAACCAAGGCCCAGAAGAAATATCAGCGCAATCGTGCCATCACAATGGTGACGGCGCCAATTGTAGCTGCAGTAATTTTGTTCTTTGCTGTTGTGAATCCTCTGCTTATTGCTCCCGCCAAGGCGCTCGAGAATGCGGCACAGCGCTGGGGCTTGACCAGAGAAGATTTAGAGAGCATTACGGAACTCTATATTGTGGGAGACCGGGCATACGGCAGTCTTGTTCACGGCTGGTATGAGTTCAGCGATCGTAGTGCTGTTCAATTTGGTATGAGCGTAAACGACAATATGGAAGTTCAAGGACCTGTCCCGGTGGGCAGCCTGACTTCCGAAGATCTTGAAATCTTCTCGTATATGCCCAATTTGGAATACCTTTGCATCTGCGGCAACCAAATTACCGATATTTCACCCTTGTTTTGCTTGAAAAAACTTAGCTATCTCGACCTGAGCGCCAACCCCATTTCTTCTATAGAGGGAATAGGGGCACTCAGCAATCTGGAAGCCATCTTCCTTACCGCCACAGATATTACCGATCCCTCGCCGCTGTGGGACTGCCAAAATCTTGTGTTCGTTATGTTGGATGCGACTTACGTCTCCGACATTTCGGGTGTCGAAAGGCTATCAAAGCTTGAGCACCTGAACATAGGTGCTACCAATGTGAGGGACATTTCAGCGCTGAGTACGGCAAATAAGCTGAACTGCCTTATTATAAACGCTGCCCCGGTTAGCAAGCTTCCCGCTCTTAATACTCTTCCATACATCCATCTTGACATCAGGGAGACGCAGATAGATGAGTATTCTTCGCTTGGCGATATAGAGAGTTTTGATAAGCTTTTTGTTGATCAGGATGAATTGCAGGCCGTATTGCCATATATAGAAGGAAAACCCATCCGTGAGTTTTCATGGCAAGGCCTGCAAATAGACTCTTTGCGGGAATTGAGCGGTATTGTTATCAATCTCGGTGGTGTACTAAGTTTAGGCTGGAGTACAGTATCCTCTTTGGATGGCTTGGAGCTCTTTGAGGGTATAGATATTCTGGACATACATTTCTGTCAGAATCTAAGCGACCTGACTCCTGTTCAGCAACTTCAGTCTCTGCGACGCCTGATTATCTCATCAGATATGAGAGAGCTGGCTGATGAACAGTTGCAAGACGCACATTTTGTCATCGAGTATTGCGACAACTACTACTACAACTAAGGAGAGATAATATGAAAAAGCACTTTAGCTATCTTCCCTATGCAGGTATAGGCGATTTTGCCTATATAGGTTGTAGTCCGGCCGATGAGCCTGCGGCGGCGGCTGTTGCGGATATTCTTGTGAGCCGCGGTTTTAGGCTGAGCTGCGATAGTTGCGGCGGCAAGTTCGCTCAAAGCCCCGCGGCACTGGCGGAGACCATAACTCACTGCAGCGGAGCGGTGGTGTTCCTGTCGGAAAAGAGCATAGAAAGCCTCGCCTTCCGCAATGCCATCAACTACCTGTTGAGCCTGCGAAAGCCCCTTGTCTGTGTAAAATTTGGAGAATTTCAGCTCGGCTACGGCCTGGACATGCAGCTTGCCAACATTCCGGTGATTGCCCTTGGCAGCCCTGAGGAAACGGCGGAAGCCTTAACTAAAAGCGGGGTGCTGACTCAGGCCATGGTAGGCGAAGGCATGGAAAAACGCAAATTCAACCGCAAGCGAAATTACATCATAGCTGCTATGGTGGCAGTAGTCGTACTGGTCTTTGCCCTGTATGTTGGCTCGATGATACGTGAGCGCACGTCGGCAGCATACATTCTGCAGAACACGAATGGAAGCAAATATGTGAATATAGCCAAATACAGCGACGAGGGCATTGCCGCCATGGCGGGAAAAGCTGTGGGTGAACTCGACCTCTCGGGCGGAACTTTTACCACACTCCTAAACATCAAAGAAGTATCCGCTACCACGGTAAATGTTTCGGATATTCCCTCAAATGTAGCCCTGTGGCCGCTTGCGCAGGTTAAGGGTATTGAAATCGTAAAAATCAGCCAAGACCAAGTGATCTTCGCCCGCGATCTATGCAATGCCGGAATCACTGTCGTTGTGGAACACTAAAGGAGGGCAGAATAAAATGAGTGAACGTATTCCCGCTTATGAAGGCCGCGAGCCATATATCTTCGTAAGCTATGCCCACCGGAATTCCGAAAAGGTGATGCCCATAATCGAAGCCCTTTTTTCCGAGAAATATAGGCTCTGGTATGACGAAGGCATAGCCCCGGGCAGTGAATGGCCGAAGAACATAGAAGATCACCTCCGCGCCGCCTCCGCGGTATTGGTGTTTGTGTCGGAAGAATCCTTAATCTCTCCCAACTGCGAAAACGAAGTGGTGCACGCCGGAGCGGATACTCGCCCAGTATATCAGTTTACCCTGGGGGATAAAGTCCATCCCAAGCTTTCCGGATGTGAGACCGTTAAGGAATACGCAGAGCTTCGAGCCTTGCTGGACGATGTCCTCATAGGCGATGGAGTCACCGGCTATGAACGAGGTGTCGGTACCGCAAAGAAGGGTAACTTCTGGACAGCTATCATCGCCGTTGCGGTCTGCCTCATAATCGCACTTGGCACAGGTGTCTACGGCCTGAATAACGGTTGGTTCAACGATATGCTCCCCGGCCTTGCGCCGGTGGCGCTTGCAGAGCAGCCGGAGCCGAAAGAAGTGGTACAGATGGGATCCAATGTCATTACCCACGGTATCTTTGAGCAGACCAATCAAAAGCTGACGGAAGAGATAGTCTTTGAGTCGGAAAAGACCCGGGAGATGCTATATGATGCCATTGGCTTTTACGATTGGGGCCAGGAGACACCTCTGACCTACGAGAATTTGACAACCTGTTCAAATGATGAGATTTGGCTTAATAATTGCAACGAGGAGCTGCTTAAATACATGCAGTATTTCCCTCAACTTCGCAAAATTAGCATAGCCGGCGGGGAATTGGAAACTCTGGAACCTTTGCTTTATTGCGCAGAGCTGGAGACTGTATGCATAATGGCAAATATTTTCCCGGTGGAGATTCCGGAGAATGCTCCGTTTACAGTAGAAGTTATGAACTGATAGGAGAAAACATGGCTTATCGTGCCCTGGAAAAGATGCAAAAGAAAAATCGGGATCAGTACGGTCTTTTCGATACCGTGCTTATTCCGCCGCTGCCTCAGTGCCGCAG
>JAAZGH010000001.1 GCA_012511325.1 Clostridiales bacterium
CCCGCAGCAGCCGGGTAAACTCCGCCTGGGACAAAATCAGCGACTGCATAAGCGCCTCGGCTTCTTCCCTGAATGTAAACCACTGATTCCAGGCAACGGTCAAAATCCGGGCCGCTTCTTCCTCGCCTTGTTCGCGAAGATAAGCGATTCTGCCCTCAAGCCGGACAAATATCTCTTCCTGCAGCCATTCGGAGAGCAGCGCCAGCTTGGCAGCGCCGAGACGCTTCCGCCGGATTTTGCCGCCAAGTTGATTCAAAGGCTCCAGAACAAGACTGACCTCATTCCAGAGCTTAAATTCAGTGCCGGACAATTTGCCCGCAGCCAGCAATTGCTCAGGCTCAAAACGGGCGAAATCATGTGGCCGGATCAAGCCCCGGGCCAGACATAGATTGTCGAAATCATCAATCGTCTCACCGGACAGCCCGCTGAAACCGGCGCGCAGATACGACATAATAGCTTCCCGGTCAGGCTGCGCCAGCAAATACTCCAGCACGGCATCAAGCTGGCGCAGAAAAGATGATTGGGACAGAGGAGTGCGGCGATCGGTAAAAACAGGCAGGCCATATATCCGGGCAGTCGCCGCCAACAGATCATTGTAAGTCTCCGGGTCGGCCAGTGCGATGCCGATATCCCGCCGCTGCAGATCGGTTTCGATCAGAATTCTTCTGATCTCGCCGCAGACGAAGCCTAGTTCCGCCCTGGCATTGGGAACATAAACAGTTGTAACCGCAGGCATTTTACGCCGGGCCGGTATTTGCTCTGTCAGCAGCCTGTTGCTGATGCCCTTCAATTGTTGTGCAGTGTTCCTGCCGTGGGTATAAACTGCTTCGCCTTGATCATCCAGTCGATCAGCGCTAACCGTTACGCATAGCGAACTGCAATATCTATTGAGATAAGTCAGAATAGCCAGCTCCTGGGTGGTAAAGGCCCTGGTCTCGCCGAAGCCCAGAACCCAGACCGCTGTTTCGCGCAGGAAAGCCAGCCGCGGTTCCCGATCGGTCTCTCGCAGCAGGTCTGCCAAACGATCCAGATCATAATCAGGGTCACTGAGATCATATTGTTGCAGCATCTTTCGGTACTGCTCCAGCAAAAGCGAGAAATCCGCCAGCTTGTCCGCCGTAAGCGCAGACGGGGCTGCCGCTGCCGCAGCGCTCAGATCGCGGGGTGAGATCTGATAGCGGCTGAAGTCGCCCATTACTGTAACCAGTTCTGAGGCAAAGCCTGGTTTCCCGACAAATCTGCCGAATCTGCGAAAAGATTTCTCCTTGGATTTATGAGTAACCGGATTGTCCGTTGTTGTTTCTTGTTCTGACTCTGCTTCCGGATCTAAGTTCGTCATCAGCGAGGTCTGCGCTTCGGGTTCGGCAGCTGCCGCTTCCGCAGCGCGGGAATGCTGCTTCTCTGTCTGTTGGAGAATCTCCTGCAGCAGGAGGGCTTTGCCGGCGGCACTGATCTGCCTTACAGCCAGACCCCCCGCCTCGGAGAACAGCCTGTGCGCTAAACGGGAAAAGGACAGTACCTCTGCCATCATCAGACCGGCTTGATTATGCTGCTCCAGATATCTCCTCTCCAGATCGGCTTTCATGCTCTCAGGCACGATCAGAAAGGCCCGGCGCATCGGGTCTTCGCGCGTGTATAGATTCAGCTCGCTCAGGCAGCGGTCTGCCAGTGCGTTCGGATCGGTACTATAGTAAAGCCTCACTGCCAAATCCTCCTGCTTTATTATACAATGACTCAGACCGGGATAATCGACACTTGTATATTGAAATCGCATTCTAGCTGTTAAAATGGGGGAGCATGGAAAAAGAACAAGATAGATTTTCTGAGACCATAGATCTTAAGATGAACGACATAGAAAATGCTTCCGGTTCAATACCGCAGGACAACGAAGTCCCGCAGTCCGAAACGGCTCCGTCTGATCGCAGCTGGGTGCGAAATGCCATCATCATGTTTTCCGGGCAGCTCGCATCGCAACTCGGCTCGGCAATCGTGCAGTTCGCTCTGATCTGGTATGTGACTTTGCGCACTAACTCCGGACTGGCTATGACTTTGATCACGCTGGCCGGTTATGTGCCGCAGCTCCTGATCGCGCCTCTGGCCGGAGTATGGGCAGACCGCTACAGTCGCAAATGGGTAATGATAATTTCCGACGGCTCGATTGCGCTGGCCACGCTGTTAGTAGCGATCATGTTCCTGATCGGTTATGACGCCATGTGGCTGATCTATATCGTGACCGGCATCCGCTCCTTCGGCAGCGGCATTCACTCGCCAGCCATCACTTCAATCGTGCCACAGGTTGTGCCGCGCCGGGGTCTGGTGAGAACCAATGCCATCTATCACGGAGCCAGCAATTTGATTTTGCTGGCAGCGCCGGCTCTGGGCGGCGTCGCTGTTTCTATAATGCCGATGTGGCAAATCTTTATGATTGATGTGGTGACGGCTTCTATCGCGATCTTCTGTCTCTTTGTAATCAAAATCCCGGAAGGTCAATCCAGCCCGGATAATAAAGCCAAGACCTCACAGTGGCAAGAAATGATCGATGGCTTCAAATATGTGCGCTCGCACACAATCGTCTTCGCCATGCTCAGTGTCTATACGGTTTTCATGATCCTTATTTCGCCAGGCGCCGCTTTGCTGCCGCTGTATATCCGGCGCAATTTCGGTCTGGATCCTTTCAATATCACGATTACTCAGATGGCGATCTTCTCCGGTATGGCGCTGGGCGGTCTCCTGGTCGCCAAGCGCGGTGAATTTCTGAACAAAGTCCACACCCTGCGCATGGCCGGAGGATTGATTGCCTTGATCATGATCGCTCTCGGCCTTTTGGGCTATGCCAAATGGGCCGTGATCTGGATGTTCGGACTGGTTCTGTTTTTGTTTGGTCTGGTTGTGCCCTTTTACACAACCAACAGCACGGTCTTTCTCCAGGAGGAGGTTCCGCGCCGGTATCAGGGGCGAACTTTCGCCTTGCAGTATATGGTGGGTTCGTTCGCTATTCCGATGGGCACCGTCTTCTTCGGACCGCTGGCCGACATAGTTTCAATTCAATCAATACTGATCGCGGTCGGCATCGCTCAACTCTTGGTTATTGTCACAACCCGACCGCTATTCCACCGCTTGGCCGCCCATTTATACTATCCTGAGCAATTCCCTGCGTCTAAAAACACAAAAATAGAAACCGATGAGGACACAGAGCAAGATAGCCGGAATTAAAATCAACCGATTTCAAACGGTTTCCTTTAACCGGATCCTGAAAAGACAATATTAAGACTAAGTAGGGGGCTGTACCTGGTCGCAGGGGGCAGTCGTAAACTCATAATAATGTTGCGGCTTCTCCAGCTCTTTGGAAATGACGATTTTCTGCGGACACTTGGGCTCGCAGGCTTTACATTTGACGCAAGCATTCGGTTGACCGCTGCCCAGAGCGGCGTACTCGGCACAGAGTGCGGCCGTATCATCCGTGTCCAGATAGCGATTGTAGAGAGCAAAACTCTCCGGAATATTGACGCCGGCCGGACAGGGCATACAGTAGTGGCATTCCGTGCAAGGGATGCGCCCTGAGGCCAGATAAAGCTGCCTTACCTCGTCCAGCAGCTCATAGTCATCGGGAGCCAGCTGATAATCGCCGTTGATGGTAGCCAAATTGTCCCGTAGCTGCTCCGGATTGCTCATCCCGCTCAGAATCGTCAGCACGCCGGGCAGAGAGGCAACATATCTGATCGCCCAGCTGGCAGCGCTGACTGCACTATCCGCCTCCAGCAATCTGGACTGAGCCGCTTCGGGCAGATTAGCCAGCGCGCCGCCGCGCACAGGCTCCATCACAATCACGGGAATGTCTCGCTCAACCAGGAATTGATAACTGCGCTTGGCATTTTGCAGCTCCCAGTCAAGATAGTTAAGCTGAATCTGGACAAAATCCCAGTCATGCTTGATCGTATAGGCTTCGAGAATATCCGGCGTATCATGGAACGAATAGCCCAGGTGACGGATAATACCCTGCTCTTTCAGACCCAGCATCCAGTCATGGATGCCAAGCTTCTCCGCTTTGGCAATCGTGAAGCGATCCATCTAATGCAGCAGATAATAGTCAAAATAATCGACCCGGCACTTTTGTAATTGCTCGGCCAATATCTCCTTGGCATGATTCAGTGTTTCAATACGGAACATCGGCAGCTTGTCAGCCAGAAGATAGCTCTCACGCGGGAATTGCGTCAGCATTTTGCCGACGAAAATCTCCGACTGATCGCTGTGATACATATAGGCCGTATCATAGTAGTTGATGCCCTGCTCAAGCGCATATTTGATCATCTCAAAACTCAGATCATAATTGATGTCGGCGCTGTCTTCCGAATTCAAGGGCAGCCGCATCAGACCAAAGCCAAGTAGCGAAGGGCTGCTTTTAATCCCGGGGAAGCTGCGATATTCCATAATGACCTCCTGAAGAACGATGATCTCGTCCTAAAGATTCTGCTCAAATTCAGAACAACAGAACAGATATTTATCCAATAATAAGTATCATCATACCAATCTATAGCAGTATTATACTAGTCGGGAAAGCGGCCACAACCTAAATTCCCAGATTCCCACCAGCCGGCTGTTCCAAAGTGGCAAGGCTGGCTGCGCAGCCTAATCGACAGTCGAAAGCTAAGCCCGGCCGTCTAGCCCTCAAGTTTTTTCAGGAAGTGCTCAATACGAGTCAGCTCTTTCTCGGTCAGGGCAGTAAAAAGATTCATATCTATTTTCTGCCCGATCTGACGCCAGGTGCCGACAATGCGGCCACCGACCAGGATGCTGGGTCGCACCATGCCCGTATAGGTAAAGACTTCGCGCATATGCTCTTCCTCAAGGAAAGGATTTGCTGTCTTTTCATAACCCATCAACAGAGGATCGAAACCGGACAGCAGCAGCAGATCCGGCAAATCGCCATAATCGACGTCGAGATTGAAACCGAATCGCTACTGTCCTTCGGCGGTTATTATTTCGAGATCAAGCTGCTCCATCCCTTCCCGGATAAGGCCTCTACGGCCTTTGAAATAGTAGCGCGCGTCGTCAATAGTACAAGGGCCGTAAGTTTCGAAA
>JAAZGH010000053.1 GCA_012511325.1 Clostridiales bacterium
ACAACCAGTATAATGGGCCTTAACAGAATCGTCAACTACCGGGACACTCTCCTCATATTCGTGCTAAGCTATTAAACCTGAAGCCTGAAAAATAAACCATCAGTCAGCCAGATCACTGAATTTTTCCATAATGCCCAACGCCAGGCCGGTACCTACCGCGACACAGGATTCGGCATCCTCTGCCAACAGCACCTCAATACCGATTTTAGCAGCCAGCATCAGATCGAGTCCGTACAACAGCGCTCCGCCGCCGGTCATGACCAGGCCTCTTTGGCTGATATCCGCCATCAGTTCCGGAGGTGTGCTCTCCAGCACTGTGTGCACGGCTTCAAAAATCTGACTGACCGGCTCTTCCAGCGCCTCCAGCATCTCTGTCGAATTCAGAGCTAATGTGGCCGGCATCCCGGTAATCAGATTGCGGCCTCTGACTTCCATCGTCAATTCCTCTTCGCGGGGATAGGCGCAGCCGATATTTCTCTTCAGCTCCTCGGCTGTCTGCTCACCGATCAGCACATTATATTTTCTGCGCACATATTTGATAATCGCATCATCAAATTTATCGCCGGCTACTTTGATCGAACTGTCAACCACGGGCTGACAGAGAGAAATAACTGCGATATCTGTGGTGCCGCCGCCGATATCCACGACCATACTGCCGCTGGCTTGAGTAATATCAATACCGGCTCCGATAGCTGCCGCCACCGGCTCGCGGATCAGATACACCTCTTTGGCGCCGGCGTGACGGCAGGCATCCTCAACTGCTCTGGTCTCCACTTGCGTAATTACGCTGGGTACGCAGACTACAATCGTAGGCTTGAAATAGCGCGCCAGAAAACCGGTGTTGACCCGGCTGATAAAACTCTTGAGCATGACTTCCGTAACTTGGAAATCGGAGATGACGCCGTCGCGCAAAGGACGGATCGCCTGCACAATATTGGGTGTGCGCCCCAGCATCAGGCTGGCACTCTCACCAACCGCCAGCACTTTGCCCGTCTTGCTGTGCAATGCCACCACGGCCGGCTCTCTCAGGACAATACCTTTGCCCACTACATAGATGATCACCGTTGCCGTGCCGAGATCAATCCCTATATTTAATCCTAATCCCATTCGTTATTTCCTATTGCCGCAAAATAACACATATGCAATCGATATGTGAAAAGCATTTCCCACTAAAATCTCCAACTAAAATCATTGAATAGCAAGCTTTCAGTTTTGAACGGATCTAAATTTAAAAATCTAGTCTCCTTTCGGCTGTCATGATACAATAGTTTATCTGCCTAAGCAAGAAGAATAACCTGAATTTTTCTACTGCGAGATGCAGAATCCGCCGCTGCAAATCCGGCTGAAAGTACTGTTGACAACCTGCTGGGCTCGGATAATGCGCGCCCCAAGCCGCTGCAAATCCGTAAAACACCGCAAGCAGCCTGAGAGGTCAGAGAATGCTTCTAAAACTGATAGCCGCCATCAGCATGCTGATTGATCATATTGGATATTATTTCGGATATTGGCTGCCGCCGGATCTGTATTTCACCCTGCGCGCCCTCGGCAGGCTGGCATTTCCTATCTTCGCTTTTTATATCGCCCTCGGCTACCGCCGCACCGGCCATCTGGGCCGCTACTTCCTCAGACTGACTTGCTTTGCCGTCCTTAGCGAAATCATCATCCGCACCAGCCATAGCCTTGCCGGCTACGGCAATTCCGGCACCAATGTCCTCTTCACTTTCGTCGCCGCCCTCGGTTTCCTCTCCGGCTGGACTTTGTTGACCAGCAGCTGGCGGGACCGAGTCGCCCGCCTGCAGCCCTTGACGAACTGTTTCGGCAGTAAGGATGAACCGGATTACTTCCAGATCAGGTATACACCCGGCGAGCTTTCCCTGCACCCTGTACTCGGCATGATCTTAGGCACCAGCGCCATGATCATATCTCTGTGCGCCGTCATCTATCTGGACTCCGACTATGACATCTACGGCATCCTGACTGTCTTTATCTTCCATCTGATCCAAAACAAGCACTGTGACGACACTGATCTGACCGGGATGCTCAATAGCTCTCTACTCTATCTGATAATCTTAAATCTGCTGACTTTGTTTGCTTATCACTTTCTGTTTGGCCTGCCGGGACGCTACAATTACATCCAGTTCCTATCTATCATATCTGTCTTTATCATTTACAGCCCCCGCGCCGGGCGCCAGGCCCTCTACGGCAGCAAACCCACAGCCTGGAAACAGTATCTCTGGTACATCTTCTACCCTGCCCATATCTTCTTTCTCTGCCTGCTCGTCCACCTAATCCGCTAACCGGGCGGCTGCAAGCATAAGTTTGAGGCGGTTCTCCTGGTTGACGCTGGTCGCGCTGGTGTCGTAATCAATAGCAACGATATTGATGTCGGGATTGCGTTCTTTGATCGGGCGCATCATGCCCTTGCCGACGATATGATTGGGCAGGCAGCCGAAAGGCTGGACACAGACGATATTGTTGACGCCGCTGTCGGCGAGTTCAAGAATCTCGGCCGGCAAAAGCCAGCCCTCGCCCATCTTAACGCCAAAGCTGATATAGTCCTTATTCAGCGCTATGACATGCTCGAAAGGCGCCGGCGGACGGAAGCTGCCCTCCTCTTCCATAACCTTGATCATCTCGCGTTTCTTATTGCACAGATAACGGAAAGCAGCCCGGCTTAACAGATGAAAAAAGAAGTCTCGGCCGTAGTATTTATAATCGAGAATAGAATTGTAGAGACAGTAGATGAAAAAATCCAGCAGACCGGGCACAACGACTTCAGCGCCTTCGCCAAGCAAAAAGTCCTCAAGATTATTATTGCCCAGCGGCGAGAACTTGACATAGATTTCGCCGACGATACCAACCTTGATGGCATCGCGCGGCTGTTTTGGGATCGCTGCGAAATCATCAATAATTTTCCGATAAGTTTCTTTGCGGTGGCGCAGAATACGGTCTCTGTTTTTAGCGGAAGCGCCCAGAGCGTCGCCGAGCTGTTTGATCCAGCGCTGTTTCAGAGCATCGGCATCACCGGCATTGATCTCATAGGGCTTCGTTTGATTGACCAGGCTGTAGATCAGATCGCCGTAGAGCAGAGCATCAAACAGACCCATAAACTGCCTTATATTCAGCTTGAAACCGGGATGCTCCTCCAGTCTTAACAGACTGAGCGAAATTACCGGCACGAACTCCAGCTCGGCTTTGATCAGAGCTTTGCGCAGGAGCGAGATATAGTTGGTAGCCCGGCAGCCGCCACCGGTCTGAAAATAAATCAGCGCTGTCTTCTGCGGATCATACTTGCCTGAGCGCAGAGCATGCAGAAACTGGCCGATTACCAGAATAGCCGGATAACAAGTGTCATTATGAACATAGCGCAGACCCAGATCGACGATCTCCTTGCCCTGACCGGTCAGCAGCTCCATTTTGTAACCATAGGTGCCGAGGAATTCGATCACCAGCTCAAAATGCCCGTTCAACATGGACGGGACCAGGATCGTGTACTCCTCTTTCATCTCCGGCGTAAACTGCACATAATAATCAGAAGTCACTTTCTTATTTCCCCTGTAACTGACAGTTACCGCCAGCTGGAAGCGGTCGGCAGCGTTCGCTTGAGTTCTCCGGCTCTTTGTTTCCGGCTTGTGTCCGCATCTTTCAGCTTCTCACCCTGTCCGCTACGACCATCCCCGTCCCTTTGCTGTCTGCATGCCGCCGCATCTTTAGCCTCAAGCGCACCCAGCAGGCTGCGCAACCTGATCCTGACAGCGCCAAGATTATTGATATCGTCAATCTTAATCTGAGTATAGAGCTTGCCCCGGCTCTCCAAAATCCGCTTCACTTCATCACTTGTGATCGCATCAATGCCGCAGCCGAAGGATACCAGCTGCACCAGCTCGACATCGGCGTTATCACAGGCAAACTGCGCCGCCTGATAGAGACGCGAATGATAAGTCCACTGGTTGAGGATCTGCAACTGCGGCAATTCAGCCAGGTGCGCCACGGAATCTTCGGTCACAATCACAAAACCCAGCGCTGACGCCAACCGGTCAATGCCGTGACAGATCTCGGGATCGACATGATAAGGCCGACCGGCCAAAATCATGATCCGCTTATGATGCCGGCGCGCGTATCTCACGGCCTCCTCGCCTGCCCGGCGCACCGCAGCGCGCTCGGCTGACAGAGCGGCATAACCGGCCCTGACCGCCCGTCTGACTTCGCTCCTGGCTATAGTCGGATCGACCTCGCGCAACGCTTGGTACAGCGTGCGGGTCAGCTGTCCGGCGCTGTTGATATTCAGATAAGGGTAAAGAAATTTCACGGATTTCAGAGCATCCAGATTGCCCTGCAAAACCTCGCCGTAATAGGCCACAACCGGGCAGTTAAAATGGTTGCTGCTGCCGCCCTCGTCAATATTATAGGTCAGGCTGGGATAAAACAGCAGCTCCAATCCCTGCTCCAGCAATAGCTCAATATGGCCATGCATAACCTTCGCCGGATAACAAATCGTATCCGACGGGATCGATAGCTGCCCTTGCTCATAAATACGCCTGGTCGAGAGCGGCGAGAAAACTACCTCGTAGCCCAGCTCCGTAAACAACGCCTGCCAGAGCGGCGCCAGCTCATAGGTGGACAGCGTTGTGGGCAGACCGATCCGGCCGCGCGGACTCTCCCGCCTCTGCTCCGCCATCCGCCCCGGCCTCTGTTCCGGCATCTGCTCCGACATCCGCCCCAGCGCCCGATCTGTTGTCACAGCCAGCTCCCCCTCCTGTTTCCCGCTTCTTTTGGGACGAAGGCGCTTTGCATCCGCCCCGGCATCCATCCCGGCACCCGTCCCGGCACCCGAGCCGGCAGCCAGGGCCAGGAGCCTCTCCCGCTTCCAGTGGTACAGATTGGGCAGCTCCTCACAAGCATCGAGTCCCAGCGGCTTCTGACACTGATTGCCCGAGATATATCTACCGCCGTCGGCGAAGCGATTGACTGTCAATGTGCAGTGATTGGTGCAGCCGCGGCAAATACGCACCGAGGATTCATGTCTGAACTCAGCCAGCTCCGCCTCTGACAGCAAATTGCTCGACCCGAACTGCCTAGCGACAAGAGCAGCGCCGAAAGCGCCCATCAGCCCGGCAATCTCAGGCCGGATCACATCGCGGCCCAATTCAAGTTCCAGTGCCCGCAGAACCGCGTCATTCAGCAAAGTGCCGCCCTGGACCACAATATGCTCGCCCAGTTCGTCCGGCGAGCCGGCGCGGATCACCTTGTACAGAGCATTCTTGACCACGCTGATTGAAAGTCCGGCCGCAATATCCGCCAGGGAGGCCCCTTCTCTTTGCGCCTGTTTGATTGAGGAATTCATAAACACAGTACAGCGCGAACCCAGATCTACCGGAGCCTTCGCCTTGATGCCCAGCCTAGCAAACTCATCCGCCTCATATCCCATCGCATGGGCGAAAGTCTCCAGGAAAGAACCGCAGCCCGATGAACAAGCCTCATTGAGCATGATCGAATCAATTGCGCCGTTCTTAATATAGAAGCATTTGATGTCCTGGCCGCCGATATCCAGGATAAAATCGACCTCGGGCTGGAAAAACCGCGCCGCCGTATAATGGGCCATAGTCTCCACCACTCCGGCATCCGTATGAAAAGCATGCTGCATCAGAGCTTCGCCATAACCCGTACTGGCGGCCCCGCAGATTTCAATCCGGTCGCCGCAGAGACGGCGGATCTCCCGCAGCTGCTCCAGTACAATCTCGACCGGCGAACCGCGATTGACACAATAATAACTGTATAGAAGCTCCTGATCCTCCGAGATCAGAACCAGCTTTGTCGTCGTGCTGCCGCTGTCAATTCCCAGCCAAGCCCGGCCGGTATAATCTTCGATGCTGCGCTCAACGACATTATCTTGCTCATGCCGCTCCCTGAAGTTCCGGTATTCTTCCGCATCTGTAAACAGAGGCTCCACAAAACCGCGCTCATAATGAGATTTCTCATCCGTGCGCCTGATGCTCTCAATCAATCTGTCATAAGTATATGGCTCTAGATTCCGGCTCAGATATGCGGCTCCCCGCGCTACCGCGAATAAGGCATAGTCCGGGCAGATGCAGTCCGTTTCATCCCGTTGCAGCGTCTCACGAAAACGCCGGCGCAGACCGGCACAGTAGTACAGCGGGCCGCCCAGAAAAAGCAATTTGCCCTGCAGCTGCCTGCCCTGAGCCAGACCGACGATAGTCTGATTCACCACAGCCTGATAGATCGAAGCCGCCACATCCTCTTTGCCGGCGCCCTGATTGAACAGCGCTTGCACATCCGTCTTGGCGAATACACCGCATCTGGAAGCGATCGGATAGATTCTCTCCGCTCGAAAAGATGCCTCATCCAGCTCAGGAATTGTCATGTCAAGCAAAGCGGCCATCTGGTCGATGAAAGCTCCCGTGCCGCCGGCACAGCTCCCGTTCATTCGGGCATCGGTGCCGCCGGCAAAAAAGATCACCTTGGCATCTTCGCCGCCGAGCTCAATCACCGCGCCGGTGTCCGGCTCCAGTTGCTTTACGATTTCTCCCGTCGCATAAACCTCTTGCACAAAGGGCAGGCCGGATATTTCGGACAGCCCCAATCCAGCCGACCCGGACAAAGCCACCGTAAAAGGAGCCGCCGCCAGCAGATCAGACGCCTGCTCCAATAGCTCAATTGTTTTATCTTGGATATGGGAAAGATGGCGCTCGTAGCGCTCAAATACAATCTGCCCGCCACAAGTGAGGGATACTTTAACAGTCGTAGAACCGATGTCTATCCCCAGTGCGCGATTAAAATGCAAAGCTTCAGCCATGTCTCACCATCACATTAAGCCTCACACTACGTCTCCACATTAAATGATTATAGAAGAGGGTTATCATAACTGTCAAAGTACGGCAGACAGTGATCTTTTACCAACGACAAGGGAGACAAAGATTTAAGCGACGGCGCCGCCGGTTCTCGGCAGGCACCGCCACTTAAGCTTTTACTGCTATCTGATACCATATGGCGGGCGGAAGCAAAACAGTCGCATTCGGCGCCGGGTACTATTCTTCCCCCGTTAAAATCTCCATGAATTCCGCGCCGGTGATCGTTTCCTTTTCGATCAGATGCGCGGCTAATTGATCAAGCTTGTCCCGATTGGCCGTCAGAATATCCCGCGCATTATCATGGCTCTTCTGAATCAAGGCCAAAACTTCCTTATCAATCTCTTTAGCTGTTTCCGAAGAGCAGGATAGTCTGCTCTCCCCGCCTAAATACTGGGATCCTGACGCCTCAAGCGCCATCATGCCAAAGCGCTCAGACATACCGTATTGCGTAACCATTTGACGAGCCAACTGAGTCACTTTTTCAATATCATTGGCGGCGCCCGTTGTAATTTCGTTAAAGACAATCTCTTCCGCCGCTCTGCCGCCACAGAGAACCTCGAGCCGATTCAGCGCGTCACGCTTACTCAGCAACGACTTTTCTTCTTCCTCAACCTGCATGGTATAGCCCAAGGCTCCCGATGTCCTGGGAATGATGGTAATTTTCTGGACAGGGGCGGCGCCTGTCTGATTTGCCGCCACTAACGCATGACCGATCTCATGATAGGCAACAATCTCTTTTTCCTGATCCGATAAGATGGCATTTTTCTTTTGTTGCCCGGCGATGACTGTTTCGATTGACTCCTCAAGATCAGCCGTTGTCACAAGCTCACGACCCATGCGCACGGCACGCAATGCCGCCTCATTTGCAATATTCGCCATATCGGCGCCGGAAGCACCGGCTGTCATGCGGGCTATCAGAGAATAGTCCAGATCTTCCGCATGTTTTACCTTGCGCAGATGCACTTTCATAAGCGCAACGCGATCTTGCAGATCAGGCAATTCAACGCGCACCAGGCGGTCAAAGCGACCGGGGCGCAGTAAAGCGGGGTCGAGTATCTCCGGACGGTTAGTCGCCGCCAGAATGATCACGCCCTTATTGCTGTCAAAGCCATCCATCTCCGTTAAAAGCTGATTCAATGTTTGTTCGCGCTCATCATTGGTCGCCAGCTGGCTATCGCGTTTTTTGCCGATGGTATCGATCTCGTCGATAAAGACAATACAGGGCGCTTTTTTTGAAGCTTGTTCGAACAGCTCACGCACTTTCGCCGCGCCCCGTCCAACGAACATCTCGACAAATTCCGAACCGGAAATCGAAAAGAACGGGACATCCGCCTCGCCGGCAACAGCTTTGGCAATCAAGGTCTTTCCCGTACCCGGCGGTCCTACAAGCAAAACGCCTTTCGGACATCTGGCGCCAATATTTTTATACTTTTCCGGGTCCTCCAGGAAATCAATAATCTCTTTTAAGGATTCTTTGGCCTCGTCCTGACCGGCAACATCCGAAAAATCTTTTTTATCTTCGTCCGGAACATAAATGCGCGCCGCATTATGACCGCTGAAACTCATACCGCTGGCGGTCATTCTCCCCCGCAGCGAACGCGACACGAAACGGCCCATCATCACAAAGAATAAAATGGGCAAGCCCCAAGTAAGCAGCAACGATAAAAAGGTATTGGGGCGCTCCGGAATAACGGCACCGAACTCAACACTTTTTGCTTCTAAATTAGCGATCAGATCAGGATCATTCATAATGCCCGTTTTAAAATAACTGACCTGTTCGCCCTCTCGCGTAGCATATTGAATCTCCGTATCGGAAACTTCAACTTGCGTGACAATACCGCGATCTACATCCCGCATAAATTGGCTGTAAGCCACCTGTCTCGGCCTGGGATAAAACAACAGCGGGAAAACAACGTAATTTAAGAAAATTATGATAAGTATGGCTATGCCATAATATGTCGCCAGTTTCTTTCTGGGACTATTGTGTTTAGGATCTTGAGCTTTCATTTATTACCTCTAAAAATTATTTGGAAATATAGGCGGTTCCTGAAAACACTTCCACATAAAAGAGCCCATTACCCCCTATTATCTTCCTGATTAAATAATAAAAGATTACACAGGCAAATCACACCAACAAAATCGGCTATCTGTCGGGTTTTGGCGTGTTTGGCAAAAAATTCTTTCCTGATTTTTACTTTTGCATCTTTATCGGAAACAGCGTACACTCTTGG
>JAAZGH010000054.1 GCA_012511325.1 Clostridiales bacterium
GCTAACAGCCCTCAGGAGCTGGGACGCTGCTGTGTCCGTTTGTCCAATGCCGGAGCTGAAGACGCGGAGGACCTAGATAGTGATCTGCTGATCGCATCATCGGGACGGGCGATCAATTCGCTCTATAACCGCATGCCGGTCTGGCTTGATTCCCGGCTAGCCCAGAAGTTGGATCTCAAGCAGAGCGGAGGCCTGTCAGAGTCATTCTATCGGCTGGAAGTCTATCTGCGCCAGGAAGGTCTCAAAAACCACAGCGTTGTGGTCTGGCTGTCCGGTTTACAGACTGATGCCAGTCATACGGTTCAGAAGCTGGGCAATGACTGGGAAAGACATCAGTTTATTTTCGTACTGAGCCGGCACAGCGCCGACAGTGAAGTCTGGCTTAATCTCGGCTTTTCCGGCAAGGGTACTCTCTGGCTGGATCAGATCTGGTTCGGCAGCGCCGGTGATGAGCCGGTCTCATTGCCGGCTGCATTGATCGAGCAACTTGGCCGGATCGAGCCGGAGGTCGTGCGCTTTGGCTTTGTGCCAATTGGCGCTCCGGGGCAAGGCAATCACAGTTGGCTCCTTCCCGAGGGCACCGGATCGCGAATAAGCGCCTTCGCCGCAGCGCCTGCTGTTTCAGACACGGTGGCGGATCAGTATCAGCCGGCGCAGGTACAGGAAGTACACAATCTGAGCGCAGCACTGAAGCTGTCCCAACAAATTGGCGCTGATCCTTGGCTGGTGGTTGATGCCATGGCGACAGATGCCGAACTTTTGCATCTGATTGAATTTCTGGCCGGTTCGCACAGCAGCGATTATGGACGACTGCGCTCAAAGCAGGGGGCTGTAGGGCGCTGGAGCGATCAGTTCAATCTGCTGTATCTGGAGATCTGTGATCCGACCAATGTGTTCACTAATGATACTTCGCGCACGACCTATGTCAATCATGTGATTGATACACTACTGTCTGCGTCCGATTATAGTCATTTGGAGCATAAGCTTATCGTTATCGACGGCATGGATTATGACGGCCAGATATTAGCCTCCAAAGCCGACTACCATGCCGGTACCCTAACGGGTTCGAATGTTTTAGATAATTATGGTCAGTTCACCTCAACTTGGTCGGAGTTTTTTCGCGGCGTGCCTACCAGGCGCGTATTGGCAGGCAGCAATGCGCCAGAGATGATTAAGAGCTTTAGCTGGAGCAGCTACGGCGAGTCATTGCGTCTGGCTGATTATGCCGCGCTGGTCTTTGGCGAGGCGGGCGGGAGAATCAATCTGGTCTTGATTGACGGTGAGCAGATGGATTCCGAAGTGGCGGCCAGGATGTATACAGCCTTGTTGCAAGCCGGCAAAGAAATTAGCAATAAATGGGCACTGTCGCCGCCGGCCGAACTCCTGACCGCAGACCGGATGACAGCAGATAAAAGCGAGGCGAATGCTGAACAATCGGCTACTGCCGCTGCAGTGTCAGATGCGGATGCCGGAAGTGAGGCAGCCCCGGAGGCGAATCTTGACGCCGCACGGGAGCCGGACGCTGAAGGTAAGATTGACCCGGATGCGGAAGAACTGCTATTATTCTCATTTATATCCGGTGAGCAAAGGACGGTGATCATGCTCAATCTCGGCGCCCAGAATATCTCGCTGCGTCTTGGCGGCAATGCGCCGATCACGCAGGGTGAGCTCTATAGCTATGACAGCAGGGCGACATTGCTGGCGCAGGATCAGATCACCTCAGCCAATCATGTTTACCGGGTCTTGCCCGGCGGCATGCTGGTTCTGACCGAGACTGTATCCGCTGCCGATTGAGTTCCGGACGGCGGACATTGCAGTTAAGTAACTGCAAACCAATTAGTTTTTATGACGAAGGCGCTATACAATGGGCATAGA
>JAAZGH010000055.1 GCA_012511325.1 Clostridiales bacterium
GACACCAAGACCGGAGCGCTCCGCAGCCCTGGCAGCTTGCTCCATCTCTTGCCAGCTGCCGTCCAAAAGACCTATCCCGGTCTGATTGAGCAGGGCAAAAACAAAATCCGCCTCCCGATAAATCGCAGGAATCGAAAAATCATCGGACGAATCGGACCGCACCCGGACCAGGCTCTCTATAACTGAAACCGAATGCGTCGAAATCCCCACAGCCTTTATCAATCCCCGCTCCCGCAACCGCAGCATCGCCTCAAAAGCCTCAACATGACCAGCCAAAGTGAGCGGACTCTCCTGTTCATGCAACATCAGCGCAGCCAGATCGTCCAGACCCAGCTCCCGGCGGGCATAATCAAAGTCACGGCCGACCTGCGCGGCCTCATAGGCATATGTTTTCGTCATGATTAAGGGAGGAACAGACAGCCTGTCTAAGGCTGCCCGGATCTGCGCATAATTATTGTAAAGATGAGCCGTGTCCAGCCAATTGATTCCGCGTCTCACCGCATAGGCCAGAATCTCGCCCGCCGCTGCCAGCGGCAAATCATTCTGCGCCGGCGAGACAGTTAAAGTGCCCATGCCCAGCACAGACAGCAGAAGCCCTGTCTCACCCAAGTACTTCAGTTCCAAGAGGCTTGCCGACATTAAGTCAGATGGCCGATCCGCTACAGGCGTTCGACATAATCGCGCAAAATAACCTCTAGCAGCTCATCGCGCTCCATCCGCCTGATTACGCCTCTTGCACCATTGTGATTTGTAATATAAGTGGGATCGCCGGACAGGAAATAGCCGACCATCTGATTGATCGGATTATAGCCTTTCTCTTCCAGCGCAGTCATCACTTCAGCCATAATCTCATAAGCAGTGTGACGTCTGTCTTGACCGATTTCAAATTGATTCGTCTCTGAACTGATCATGGGCTCCACCTCCTGTCCCCTAAGCATAACATTATCTGAGCAAAATGGCGCTCTTTTTTCTTTTTTAACGAAGGCGCTAACCGTACCTACCGCCTGCCGGAACCTGATGTCTCTTATCCTTCAGGGAGCATGCCAACGCCGGATAAAACACCCCCCTCGCACTTTTCCAGCCGCACCAGGAACAGATCGCCCGCCTGAGCTTCCTGAACTAAATCAGGCAGCTGAAAAACACAAGGCAGATAGGTCCGGGTATAGCCCTCGCCGATGCCGGGCGCAATCTCTCTTTCCAGGAGGACACTGGCGGCGGTGCCGATTCTGCGTCTGCATTGCTCCGCAGCCATTTGCTTCGACAAATCCAGCAATTTTCCGGCGCGCCGCTTCTTAACCGACGAAGGTATCTGGTCGGGCATTTCAGCAGCCTTCGTGCCCGGTCTCCGCGAATAGGGAAAGACGTGTAGTTTCTGAAAGCCGACTGTCTGACAAAAGTCATATGTCTCCTCAAATTCCTTCTTAGTTTCGCCGGGGAAACCACAGATAATATCGGTTGTAAAGCCTGCCTCCGGCCAAATGGCGCGCAAGCCCTTGACGATTTCCAGGTATTGTCTGGTATTGTACTTCCTGTCCATTCGCTGCAGAACCGAATCGCTGCCGCTTTGCAAAGACAGATGGAAATGAGCGCATAGCTTCTCCAATTGCGCAATCTCCCCGATAAATTTGTCGTCAATGCGGGCAGGGTCGAGCGAAGCCAGTCGCAGTCTGCATAAACCGTCAATTTTATTTAGCTCCTTCAGAACAGTAGCCAGATCGGGACTGCCGGCCGGGAAGTCATCGCCATAAGAGCAGATCTCGATCCCGGTCAGAACAATCTCATGAATGCCCTGTCGCACATAATCCACGGCCTCTTGCAGGATGCACTCCGGACTGCGGCTGCGCACCGGTCCCCTGGCC
>JAAZGH010000009.1 GCA_012511325.1 Clostridiales bacterium
ATATTACTTTCTCCCGCGATTTGTGGATTGAGCGCGATGATTTTATGATTGAACCCGCACGGAAATATTTCCGCCTATATCCCGGGAATCTGGTCAGATTGCGAACAGCCTATGTAATTCGCTGTACCGGATATAAATTGGATGGGTCCGGCCAAGTCAGTGAAGTGACAGCGGAATACTTGCCTGAAAGTAAGGGTGGGGTTGCGCCGGACGGTATTAAAGTCAGAGGCACCATTCATTGGGTAAACCAGCGAGACTGTCAGGATGCAGAGATCAGACTCTACGATAAATTGTTTACGGTACCTGATCCTGATGCGCATGACGCTGATTACAAAGATTTAATCAATCCGGATTCTATAACCATTATCTCCCATGCCAAATTAGAGCCGGCAATTAGCACTATGGACAGTCCAGCCGGTTTCCAATTCATGCGTCTTGGTTATTTTAAGGAGGATTCAAAATTGAGCACTGCTGCTGCACCTATCTATAATAGAGTAGTTACGCTCAAGGAAACATACAGACCGGATTAAGCGGATAAGTAAATGTTCGGATATATCAGACCAGACAAACCTGAACTGCTGATGAGGGAATTTGCCCGCTTTAGAGCTTGTTATTGCGGCATATGCAAAACTATTTCTGAGAACCACGGACAGATTCCCCGTCTGGCGGTGTCATATGATCTGACTTTTTTGGCGCTGTTATTACTTGCCTTATCAGCTAAAGATGCAATAGTTGTACAAGATACATGTGTCCTTAATCCATTTAAGAAGAAACCAATCCTCAGAGATCATGTTGCCTTGAATTTTTCCGCCGACATGGCCGTGCTACTGACGTGGCTGAAAGCGCAAGATGATGCTGTTGATGAAAAGAAAATCAGAGGCAGATTGCTCTCCTGCGGTTTTGCCTCAGCGGGAAAGCGTATACTGTCTGTCTATCCCGAACTCGGTGAGGCAATTTCCACAGGCATCAAAGAGCTCGCGGCTGATGAAACAGGCCCGCCGGATCCTGCCGTAGCGGAAAAGTTCGGCTCGATTTTAGCCAAAATATTTGCCGAAGGCGCAAAGCAGGTGCTACCGGCTCTTCCGGATGAGATAGTACAGGCACTTACTATCGGTGGTGCTCGCCTAGGCTGCTGGGCTTATCTGATTGATGCGATTGACGATTTGGATAAAGACCTACATAATAATGAGTGGAATCCGTTTGCAGGCTTGGCTGTTGAAGCTGCCAGGGTACAGGCGGATTCAATGCTAATTGTTGAAGAAGTCGAGCTTGATCGAATTTTTGCTCTACTGCCATATGAAAGAGACGGAACAATTATTTACAATGTGATTGTGAAAGGATTGCCCGCAGTAAGACAGACTGTTATGAGAGGGGAGAAGCTACTTAAGCTTTGATCTATCCGGACTGAAGACGGAGAATTAAATGGCTGCAAGAAAAAAGAATCCATATGATGTATTAGGTGTTCGTCCCGGCGCCAGCGAGGATGAAATTAAACGTGCCTATCGCGAGTTAGTAAAGAAATACCACCCGGACCACTACAAAAATCATCCTCTTGAGCATCTGGCGCAAGAGAAAATGCAGGAAATAAATGAGGCATATGATGACCTGACTTCCGGTAATCAGCAGGCTGGACACCAATCACAACAGCAAGGCGGTTATAATTCCTGGTATGGTCAGCAACAAGGTCAACCACATAATCCTTTCGGCCGGACCTACTATGGATCTAATCAGTCCGGTTGTTGTGATGATCTGGCCTGTCTTTGCTGTGCGGACAGCTGCTGTGAATGTATGGGCGGAGATCTCTGCACCTGCATGTAGTGACAGAATTCTCTTTAGATAGGATAATGGCCAACACTGAGACAAATCTTGCGAAGCGGATTGCTATGAACGGCATGCTGACTGCGCTTGCCTGGATCATGATTATTTTATCGACTTATTTGCCCACAGGGCGTTTTTTTATTTTAGCCATCAGTTCTTTATGTGTAGTTATTTCCTGGCTGGAATGGGGTAAGAAGGCTGCTTTCACCGTCTATCTGACTGTTGCGATCCTGGATTTGTTATGGCCCGGCGTGATTAAAAGCCTTAGTTTCTTGACCTTTTTTGGCCTATTTCCCTTATTGTTCTTAATGCTCCAGTCTAAATTGCCGCGCATTCCTGCCTCATTGCTTCTGCACCTGATCATGACTATATTATTAGTCGCAGTTATTTGGATCGTAGGTATAGACAGACTTGTAATTGATACTAAAGGTCTCGATGGTTTGGCATTATGGGCGGCTATAATAGTTCTGCTGCAAATTATTTTTGTGGTATTTTCATATCTGCTGGGTAGACTCACACAGCTCTGGTTGGACCGCATTAAAAAGCGAAGCTAGTTGTGACGTTTAGAACCCCTTATTGCCCGCCAATAATAAAATATACGCAGTAGATTGCGCAGCAAAGCAAAACTCAGAAACAAAATTAACAGTATCACTAAAAATAAGAGAAGCCGAGCCAGATTTAGATTCGCACTAAGGTTCCGCAGAAAAAGAGCTACCTGAGACCGTGAAGATAGAATATCT
Source organism: Clostridiales bacterium (assembly GCA_012511325.1). Classification (GTDB taxonomy): domain Bacteria; phylum Bacillota; class Clostridia; order Saccharofermentanales; family DTU023; genus UBA1046. The sequence continues at coordinate 2,559 of JAAZGH010000009.1, forward strand.
CTATCCGGTCCTACATTAGCAGAAATTTTCATACCATTCTTCAGCGAAAAAACAGCTTTGCCGGTGATTGTGCCGGCAGTCAAAGGCAGCAAATAGGGTGGATTACCCTGATACTCGATGTCCTGAGTCAGAAAGAGATCATCCTCCGGATGAAGATAATTGATTGTTTCCAGGTATACCAGATCGAATACATCACCATTTTCCGCTCGTTCCTTCAGACCAGCCATTTTCTCGCCTTTACTGACCAGAGGTGTTTCTTCGTAATAGTTATCGATTGCACTGTACAATCGCAATACATCCTGTATCATATTTGACTTGTTAGCGGCGACAGAGGCGGTAATGATAGTATGACCCTCTTTAGTTGTACCGGCAGTTAAGGTCAGGCTACTGCTATCTTGTGCATTGAATGCCTGATTCACTTGCCCTTCGCTCAGACTCCAAAGACGATATATTGGAGAGCGCAAAGATAATAGGCGCTGCCCATCGAAATTAACTGTCAGGAAAGTTTCATACGTGCTGAGCCAGGCTTGTACTTTGGGCATATTGCGATAACTAAGCATGATTTTAATCAGATCAGTGATAGTTGTTGTATTCTGAGGCATGGGGGTATCAGTAATATCATTGCTGTGCGAATGCAATCTGATCGAAGATATTTTAGTCCTGGTCAAGCCCATTATCTCCGCTTGTTGATTAAGCAGACGGATGCCATCCCCGGCATTTGCGGCCAAGGCTTCCAGCAGGGCGACTGCGGCGCCGTCCGAGTGATAAAAAAGCATGCGGTATACCAAATATTCGACTGAGAATTGCTGACCTCCGGATAAAAGGATATTGTCCGGCGACTGAGCAGCAAGATTGCGGTCAGCAACTGCAGCACTACTACTGATAAAGATAAGGTCATCCTGATTAAAACGTTCAGCAACCAGGCTAAGTAATACTAATCTGGAAACGCTAGGAACTGATAGCTCTGCTTCGAGCTGATCGCCATATAGAAACTGTTCCCATTTTGCGTCATAGACTCCCACTCCTAAGAGCTGGTGCTCAAATTTAAAATTACGGTAAATCAGCGACTGATTAAAGGCTTCCTCAGAAGGTGACGGTAACTGCGCAGCAACAATGGCAGAATTAAGCACAGCAATTGACAGTCCGAGCAACAGCATTATCAGACCGAGTGAACAAATTCGTTTTCGATCCCCCAATCGTTTTGATTCTTTAGCTTTAGATAATTTTCTCATTAGTTTCCCCGCTTGCTTGTTCTTATTATAGCTTGAAAGACGCTATAAGTGCACAGCCATATTGGTATGTTTGCAGTATCAAAAACTAACAAGTAAAATGAAAAATATTAGAAAACAAAACAAAATAAACTTATGAGGCTCTTTATATGTTCTGTTGTCCGACACTAAATAAGAAGTGTAGCAGATTATTAGTTATCATACTTATTTTTCTATTTCCCTTGTCAGTCATTGGCTGCGGTTTTGGCAATAATGATGTGATTAGATATGCTGATTACGGTACAGCTGGTTCTGATTTTGCTCTGAAGCTGGCACGGAGCTATCCTTATCGCAGCCCCGGATCTGATCAGGAAAAGGCGGCAGCCCTGATGATCGCTTCTGCCTTGGAAGAACTTGGTTTCCAAGTGCAGATACAGGAGTTTGATTATAAAAGTGACAGTGGCCAGATCCGACATTCACAAAATATCATCTGCCATCTTAAAGGCAGTGGTTTTATTAAGCTTGATGCAGAGGGAAAGGAGACCTCTGAATATCTTGACAACAAATGGAGCATTGTGGGAGCCCATTATGATGTGTTGGTAACTGGTCCGGATTTCAGAACTGATCTGGATATCGCGGAGCAAACCGATATGAAAACCTGTGAGTCATCCAGCGGACAGGAAGCAGATGGTGAAGCGATCAATACTACAACAGAGGAGACTATCTCTGCAGACATGACAGTAGAGGATGATCTTCTTGATAAATCAGTCTGGCAGATGGAGCGGGAAATCCCCATACCCGTTGACTACAGAACCTATGACGGGATAAATAATAATGCCTCGGGTGTTGCCTGTGTTCTATCTGTAGCCAAGGCAATGCGCGATGATCCACCGGGCTTTAACACTACTTTTGTTTTGTTTGGAGCCGGAACTGATAACCAGGCCGGAGCTAAAGCTTATTTATCCAGTCTCAGTTCTGATGAGAGGTCAACTCTTGAGGCGATGTACAATGTTGAAGCAATTTTTGCCGGTGATAAAGTCTATGCCCACGCAGGCATAAATTCCGTCAGAGCCGGCAACCAGAAAGATTACCATATGAGAAGAAAATTATATGAGGCCACTGACGTTTTTTACCGCTATCGCTTAAATACTAATAACGGTTATTCCCTGTATACTAATCAATCAACTTTGCGTGTTAATGCCGGCCGGGGCGGGGTAAGTATTTTCTCGGAATGGACCTCAAAATTTTCAGATCATACGCCCTTTGAC
>JAAZGH010000056.1 GCA_012511325.1 Clostridiales bacterium
CCAATCAAACAGATTTGCCCGGAAAGCTCTCCACCAATGCGATAAGTTGTCGTGATAAACGAACAGTCATCCATACCGTCCAAATCAATTTCCTGGCCAATCCGTACCATGAAGGCCGGCCTGTCGTCAGTTTGCTTGCCCTCATTTCCACTTTCCTCTGAGAAATTAACCGCAATGGTGTCCTGGTAGTTTCCCGCTTCTTGTGCCCGCCATTCATCGAGATAAGCAGCCACTACATGTTCTTTATGTAATGTTGTTAGGAAACGCTGCGCTTTTTCTATATTGTGGAATTCCGGATAGTCTAATAATTTATGTACGCCTTGCAGATACATGTCCAGGTGTCGCGCTTGTTTTATTGAGACATAGGCTTCATATAAGACCTGATTCAGCAACGGTTCAGGAATAGTGCTGCCATCAACGGCCGCTGTCACAGTAACTAGAGTAATATCATCCAGGCGTATTCCCTGCAACCCGCGCTCTATAGCTGCCGCAAGTTCAACCAGCTGTTGATCGGAAATAATATTGGGAATTCTGACTACCCGGTCTTTTACAATACCCTCCGACAACACGACAACTACAAGAGCGCGTCCCGGCTCAATCTGCAAAATTTTGATCTGTTGCAGCGACGAGGAACCATAACGCGGTGTTAAAACCAGTGATATATAGTTAGACTGTTCGGACAGTACAGCCGCGGCATGCTCAATTAAGCTTTTAGCTTCGAGCATGGCTCCGGATAGAAACCCAACGATATAATCTTTAATTTCTTTGGATAATGGTTCAAGCACGATCAAATTGTCGATATATGCTCGGTATCCCTTGTCAGATGGTACCCGTCCGGAAGAGGTATGGGTTTTCTCTAAATAGCCCATTTCTTCCAAATCAGCCATGTCGTTACGTACAGTGGCAGGGCTGATATCGAGTTTATGCCTTCTGGTAAGGACTTTGGAGCCAACCGGCTCGGCAGTCTCAACATAGTCTTCAATAATAGTCTTCAGCAGCCATTTCTTGCGTTCGTCCATCATGGTCGGCTCCTCCCTTATCCATAATTTAGCACTCGTTGCTCCCGAGTGCTAAATTGATCTTACCATCAGCTTAATATACTGTCAATAATAGAGATACGGGAGTTACAAAATCAGCCTGTTTCTTAGCGGCAAATATTACTGCTTGCTAAATTACTTAAAGATTGCGAATTAGATAAATTCAAGAAAAACTTGATTTGCCAAATCCAAGCCCAGCCTGGTAAGCCTGATTGAATCAGCTTCCGGCTGCAACAATCCTCTGCTTTGCAGTTTGGAGATTTGCTCGGCAAATTCCTGAGTAAGTTCTGCGCAATGTCTTTTTCGGAAGTTCCGGCTGCTGACTCCGGACAAAAGTCGCAAGCCCAGCAAGACTGTTTCTTTCCTGGCAGCTACTTCATCGACTATTTCTTCTGCAGTTCCGGGGAAAAAACATTCAGACTGCCGCTCACTCTTGTCAGTTATGTTCGAAGCGGTCAAATATAGACTATTTACCCTTTCCAACCATTTGAACAGGGAGGCTATATTGCCACGTCTGACACCGCCCAGATAACTGTGTGCTGCCGGACCTAATCCCAGATAACTATCTGCCTGCCAGTAAACCAGATTATGTCTGCTCTCCTCGCCTCGGCGCGAAGCATTGCTGATCTCATAAGGGAAAATGCCTGCGTTCTCCAAGCTATATAGAACCAGGTCATACATCTCACGCTCCAGTTCTTCAGTAGGCAAAAGGTCGGGGCGATCCCCATATCGCAATGCAAAGGGCGTTCCTGCGGCAATGGTCAGACTATAATATGATATATGACCTATTGGTAATTTAGTAACTAAAGAGAGCGTTTCCCGCAGATCAGCCAGCGTTTGTCCAGGTAGACCAATCATCAGATCAACAGCAATTCTGTCGATCCCGGCTTTCTCCGCACGAAGCACATCTTTTATGCAGGCATCCGCAGTAGTTCGACGGCCCAGTACTCGCAGCAGGTGATCAGATGTGGATTGCAAACCAAAACTGAGCCGATTAATGCCCAAAGCGCGTAAGGAAGAGATATCTTTGAGTCCGGGATTTGCTTCCAAGGTAATCTCGGCATCTGTGCGGATACCGAAGGTATTGCTGATAAGACCTAGCTGCTCTGACAGCAGCGAAGGCGGTACCAGCGAAGGTGTGCCGCCTCCGTAATAAATAGTATGCAAAGGGCTTGTATAAAATGCTCCGTTTACAGCAGCAATATAAGATAATTTAATCTCCTTCAAGATGCCCTGGTGCCATTGCTGCAGACTCGCATCTTCAAAGGGTATGGAATAAAAATCGCAATAATGACATTTATGCAGGCAGAAAGGAACATGGATATAAAGTGCTGTTACTCTCTGTCTGGCTGCAAAAGTATTCTGCAATTATTTCTCGCTCTCCGGATTATATGTATTCATAATTTATAAAGACATTATCTCACTTTCTGTTCAACTTGAATCCGGCGGGTTCCCTTTGCATTGCCTTCACAATAATAAAAGCAGTATTGTTAATGCGTTGTTCTAATCTGGGCAAATCACGCATGGACACAGCCACACTTGCAGTATTGCTACTGTCAGAATTTACAGTTCGATTTGCAGGCTCAGACAGCGGTTGTGAAGGCTGCGGCGAAGGCGACAGGGAGAAATAATCTCTATTCTGGCTTTGGGCCATATCCATAAATAGAGCTGTAAGATAAATTGAAGAATCGAAGGGTGTGCCGGAAATTATGCCACCAGTGCTGCTGAAGCTGGGATTGCGGCTTTCCAGTCCCAGTTCCGCCAGATCTTTAATATTGTATTCGCCGGATTCAAAATAGACAACC
>JAAZGH010000002.1 GCA_012511325.1 Clostridiales bacterium
ATCTTATGGTGACCGTTTCATCTTGCGCTTCTTTTCGCCCTTGCACACTATCGGTGGTGGAATTGTCCTCGATCCCGCACCTGTTACCAGCAAGGTAAACCCACAGCAATGGATGAAACGCCTTCAATTATTAGCCTCAGATGATATGAAACAGAGATTGATATTAGCTGTTGATTCTGCTAGTCCGCACTTTGGGGATCTGAAATCAGCTCTGAAAAGGGCTGGTGCAGATCAGTTGCCGTCTGAGAAGGCTAAAGCTATTCTTGAGCAATTGGAGAGAGAAAAACTAATTTTCCTCTTGCGGGATCAGACTGTCCTGAGTTCGAAATTTATAGAAGATTTACAGAAAATTGTGCTTAATATACTGACATTACATCACGCAGAGAACCCGCTCAGTCCTGGAATCAAAAGGGAAGAGTTGAGAACAAGGATTTTGCCGGAAGCTAAATTAAATCATAGCGATAGTATAATTTCACTCTTAGTTGATCGAGGAGTGATTGCGGAAGCTGCCGGTATAATCTCTCTGCCTGATTTTCGCATCATTTTGACACCGGCTCAGGAATGTGCCGAGCAGGAGCTGTTAAACAATTATCTCGAACAAGGTTTCAGCCCCGAGGATACGGAACAGATGTTGGCCAAAATTGATCAGAAGCTGGATCCCGAAAGTCTCTTGTCAGATCTCATCAGTAGGGGGCTTCTGATCAGACTTAATGCACAAATCGTTATCCACAGAGATAATATTGAGAAGGCAAAAGAACTTGTGCTCAGCATTCTGCATGAATCCGGAGAATTGCGGCTGGGTGATTTTCGGGATCAAATCGGCACTTCCCGAAAATATGCGGTCGCCATACTGGAGTATTTTGACAAAATTAATCTAACCAAGCTCAGTGGCGACATTAGAAAATTAATAAGCCGTTAATTTTGCAGTGGCGTAGTTTATTAAACCGATTAGAGGTCCGGGCGAGTATAGGCGAGTATATATAGTAGAAAGATAACTACTAAGGTCCAAATTTAATAGTATAATTGCAGTGGGTGGCATGTAGGAATTTTCTTGAGCTGCCCAAAACGATCTTTGGGAGTAGATTATGGCGGATGCTCAAACAATGAAATGTCCTGCTTGTGCAGGGCCGATGGTATTTGATCCTGGTGCTAGTCAGATCCATTGTGAATACTGCGGTAGTGTTTTTGACCAGGATGAACTGATTAGACAATATCAGGAAGAGCAGCAGGCAAGTCAAGCAGGCACTGCGGCTGCGGAGACGCCGCAGGAGCCCTTGTATGGTTACAGTTGCGGTAGTTGTGGCGCTAATGTCTGGACAGATGATACGACGCTGGCAACTTATTGTTTTTATTGTCATAATCCGGTTGTTTTGGCGCCGCGGATAGCTCAAGGCTTCGCCCCGGATGGAGTTGTTCCCTTTGCGGTGGATAGGGAAGAAGTGGTAAAGGCTTTTCAGAAGTGGTCGAAAGGTAAAAAATTTACGCCGCTTGACTTCGGGACTCAGGAACATCTGGAAAAACTGCATGGAGTTTATCTGCCTTTCTGGCAGGCTGACGGCGCAGCTAATTATCGCATCACAGGCGAAGGCATTGATACTAGTGAAAGCCGGAGCGGAGAATATATTACCACCACCAGGAGAATTTATGATCTCCACCGCGAGGGTCTCTTTGAGTCCAACGATATCACTGCGTTGGCCAATGACAAAGCTGCAGAGCAATTGGTAATCGGCGCGAAACCATTCTCGGCAGGTGAGGTCAAAACTTTTCACCCCGCATTTTTGCAGGGCTTCTTCGCGGAGATGAAGAATATTGAACGCGAGCAGGCTGAGGCGGAATTTAGAACAAAGATTCATGCTGGTGCTCCCAGAGCATTGGAAGATAGTATCAGCATTGACTTTGACAGCACAAATCCGCTGATAGAATTTACTCCCTTGGAGCTCAGCAATTGGAGATTACTAATGTACCCTTTCTGGCTTCTGACCTATAGGAGGAAGGATATAACTTATCTGTTTTGCATGAATGGTGTTACCGGTCAGACTTTCGGCGGACTGCCGGTCAGCAATAAACGTCTGCTTCTGGCCACGGCGATTCTGGGTGCAGCGCTGACTGCTATATTGTTAATTTTGGGGTATTTCATATGACACAGTCTAATTGGGAAGGCGGCAAAGTAGCCAGCGCTGATCAGCAGCGCAATATTGTTTCAGATTTTAAAGATAGTGTCCCCAGCTTTGACAAAAGCAGATGGAACAAGATACTGTTGATTGGGCTGGCCGTACTGGTGGGACTATGGTTTCTTTTGCCGGCCTCGAATCATCCTTTAAGCCCAAGGCCGGCCAAAAGCAACTATCAGCCCCAACAGTCACAAAAATCACCCACCCCTTTTGTAGCCAAGGCACATGATGAAACAGGTGCAGAGGTCAGGAGTGAAGCTGCCAAGGATGTCCCGGGGCAGACCAGGTCGCCTCTGGTAGTTGATCAGGCTGATCTATTCTCAGAGAAAGATGAAGTAAAGATGACCCGAAAGGCAGAGGCTGTCTCCGATGAATATGACCTGAGCGTGGTAATTGTTACTGCTGATTCATCGCGTTTATCGGAAGACACAAATGACAAGCCGGATCAGATCTGGGCCAGGGACTATGCAGATGATTTTTTTGATTATCATCAATATGGTGAGGACGGCGTCCTGCTTCTAATTTCTCTCGACCCCAGACAGGTCTGGATATCGACGACTGGTAAGGCGATTCCTCTGTTCACCGATGCCAGAATTGAGCATTTGTTGGATGAAATTTTTAAATATGCTGATCTCTCAGCTGGTGATTACAGTATGGCGCCTTACATCTTTCTCGATCAGGTCGAATTGAATCTGAGAAAAGGCTGGAATGAGAGCGGTACTGCCGGATCGACAAAGTTGCTGACGAAGAAATACCTGACCGGGATTGAGCTAAAGCGGGCATTTTTAATCGCTTCGGCGATTGCGCTGGTTTTCTATGTTAGAACCAGAATTCGTAATGCTTCGCAGAAAGTACCTGATATCTATGATGTCAAGGCTAGATCTAATATCAATGAATTGTTGAAGCAGGATAGCTATGTTCGAACAGATACTGATGTGCGC